>QHMQ01000041.1 GCA_003217835.1 Verrucomicrobiota bacterium | reverse complement strand
CCTCTGTGTCGTCCCACCTTGTCTTCACGACAGCGCGCGCGGCGCGCTGTAGGGGACGCTGTTAGCGTCCCGTGTTGGTATTTGGAAGCAAACTGCTTCCCCTACAGAATTTTATTGTCGATCTTTCCAATCACTGAGACGGCTACAGGAGCTAAGCTTTATATCGGATCGAGCCTGCGCCGCTGATATGTTTCTCGATTGTCTTCGGGTTGCCGGCGCTAAAACCGCGTGATTTATTTCGAAGACACCCTTCCTTGTGGCCGCGGCATTGCCAGGTGCCCGCTCCAATCGTATGAAAATCTAATTAATTCTTTTCGCTAGCGCCGGATGACATCGCGAACAAAACTAATCTCATGAAGAATTACACTAAAATTCTGTTTTCGATTCTGGCGGCAGTGATTTGCACAGCAACTTTTGCGGCAGACAAGCCGACTTGCAAAAAGACCGGCAAGAACTGTCCGATGAACGACAACAAGGCGTGCAATTGCGGGAAAAGTTGCGACTGTTAAAGGGCAAAGCGTCGATCTTGGAGACGACACGCGGGGGGCGTGTCGAAGACGGACGGCTCGGCGATCCGTCTCTACCATTTGTCAGATCTAATCTTTGTGGCGGATCGAGCCGGCGCCAGTAATGTGTTTCTCGATCGTCTTCGGATTACCAGAATAAGAAACTTTGCCCGCGCCGGTGATTGCCACTTTCAATATCTCGCTAACGGCAAGCTCGGCATCAGCTGCGCCGGTGGTGGAGATTTCGGCGGTTTTGGTTTGAAGACCATTCGCGGTTAATTCGCTTGCGCCAGTCATATCCGCGAGCAATTCATCGATGTTTCCATCGAGTGTGACACGTGCTGCGCCTGTCGATTCCAAAGCGAATCTCGGGCCAGCAAGTTGATTCGCGGTGAGCCTAACGGCGCCGCTGGTCTTCGCCCCAGAACGCGTCGGACTTGAGATAGCCGCCTTGATCCCGTGCGTCGGCCAAATCTGGTCGCGCGTGTGCAAGTAAAGGGTGTCGCCAGAAACGTGGCTGTCGACGTAGGGGAGAAGATTTTCATCCGTGGTGATGCTGAGAGCGGGCGCGCCATTCTGCCATTCAATTATGAATGCGCCGCCCGCATCAATATTGGCAAAGGCACTGATCGTGCGTTGATCGGTCTTGATATTGCCATTGCCCCGAACTCCGACCCAATGGCATCCGGCGACCAAAGCGACGCATGCGGCAAGAAATATGATCGTGATCTTCTTCATGGAAATTGTGCCTCCTCTTATTACGATGCGGCAACGCCCGGCCTTGGATTCAAGAATTCGCGTTTACTTCACAATCTTCAGCTTCACTGTGTCTACCAAGACATCGTCAACGTAGAACTCCGTGCGATAATTGCCGGGGGCCCAGCCGTCATCCGGCCGCGACAGCGTAAATGTTCCATGAGCGGTTGGACCGTCCGCGATTGTGGAAGCTTCGTCCGCGCCGTAATCAGCGGGAGCATCGTCGCCAATATTCTCAGCGATCCAGTCCACGCGGACCTTGGCGCCTTTTCGCAAGCGATGTCCTTTCCAGCGCACATAAATCTGAGGTGTGTCCCACGAAAATGCCGTGGTCGGTTTACCGAATCGCTCTTTGGCAACGCTTACGGAAAGTTTCTTCGTCGCCGCCTCCACGTTAACTTCCGGTCTGTTCACAATTTTGGGACGTTCCGTCAATTCAAGAGAAATGCGCTCAAGCAAATCGCCGTTCGAGCCGCGAATTGTTGTGATGTCTTTGACGATTCCGGTCCCGGTCACGAACCAGCGGTCAATCGTCATCGGGCTGGGTGACGTCTGTTCGCCGTGAATACGGGATGCGTGAAATTCTCCCGCGGGCACTTCGACATCTTCTTCTCCGGTCACGTCGTAATGCTGATGAACTTTCATCTCGCCAACCTGTCCATTGAAATTCCAGCTTGTGCCCGGTTTAAGCGGCGTGGCGATCATCGTTTGAGGTGGATCAAGCTTGATCAGTTCGCCGTCCAAATTCATGCGCGCCACACAAATGATGCCGTGTTCGTCCACGGAAAGCAGGTCTGTGTTTGTCACCGCGCCAGCGCGATGCATTTCAAACTTGAGCAGCTCTTTGCCGTCGATGTTTTCCATACCAGCGATGCGGTACAAAACCGGTTGGCGAATTTTCCCCTCGGCGTCCATTTTTGAATCAGGGACGCGGAGTCCTTTGCCAACTTCTTGTGTCATGTTGTATCGCCAACCGGTTCCCGGTTCGGTGGGGATCAATTGCGCAGCGGAAACGAAACCGAGCGGAACTGCGACCAGCGCCAGGACAGCAATTTTCTGCATGGAAGAGGCTAGGGGATTGGCTGGACGGATCAACTTACCGCATTGCAGCTGACGCGGACTGGACATTTTGCGCTTGGGCAGGTTCGAAAATTTACGCAGGGTTCAATATGCATCCCATTGTGATGCAAATTCGAACACGAGATGGCAAATTTCGTTCAATCGCCCTGTGACGAAGCCGTCATTCATGCCGGGGTTGCCACCGTACCCTGCGCGAAATCTTCCGTCCCGTGGATTCTCGCGGCAACGATCCTCGGATCGAGCATGGCGTTTATCGACGGCACGGTCGTCAACGTAGCCCTGCCAGCGTTGCAGCGGAGCTTGCACGCCAGTGTGGTCGATCTTCAATGGGTCGTTGAAGCCTATGCGCTACTGCTCGCTTCATTCCTGCTCGTCGGCGGTTCGTTAGGGGATCACTATGGGCGACGCCGCATCTTCACCATCGGCGTCGTGCTTTTCTCTGCCGCATCCCTGTGGTGCGGCTTTGCAACCAGCATTGGCCAACTGATCCTGGCGCGTGCCGTTCAAGGCGCCGGTGGCGCGTTACTGGTGCCCGGAAGTCTTGCCATCATAAGCGCATCATTCACCGATCAAGATCGTGGACACGCCATCGGCGTTTGGTCCGGCTTCACTGCTATCACAGCGGCGATCGGTCCCGTCCTTGGTGGATGGTTGATCGAGCGAATTTCATGGCGCGCAGTCTTTTTTATTAATCTGCCGCTCGGGTTGATTGTGCTGCTTATTTCCTTCAGCTGTGTGCCGGAAAGTCGGGACGAAAATGATGAGAGACTCGATTGGTTGGGCGCGGCGTTGGCAACAATCGGCCTTACACTTCTTGTTTACGGGTTGATCGAGTCCTCGCGGTTGGGCTTTGGCCACCCGGCGGTGCTGGCCGCGCTGATTACCGGCGGCTTCACTTTGGTCCTGTTTTTCTATTGGGAAGCGCGGGCACGAAATCCAATGTTACCGCTTACTCTCTTTCGTTCGCATGATTTCACCGGTGCGAATTTGCTGACATTCTTTCTTTATAGTGCGCTGGGGGGAACGCTCTTTTTCCTGCCATTGAATTTGATTCAAGTTCAAGGCTATACCGCAACTGCCGCCGGGGCTGCCTTGCTCCCTTTCATCTTAATCATGTTTCTCCTTTCCCGTTGGTCGGGTGGACTTGTGACGACATATGGAGCGAAGCTTCCACTCGTCGTCGGGCCCATTATCTCAGCAGCGGGGTTCGCTCTTTTCGCAGTCCCCGGGGTTGGGGGCGATTACTGGAGCAAGTTTTTTCCAGCGATCGTCGTACTTGGCTTGGGTATGGCTCTGAGCGTCGCGCCACTGACTACGACCGTGATGAATGCAGTTCCAGCAAATCGCGTGGGCATCGCTTCGGGAATCAACAATGCCGTCTCACGCACGGCCGCGCTCCTGGCAATTGCCACGCTTGGCATCGTGATGCTTCACGTATTCAATCGCTCGATCGACTCACGTTTATCCAGACTCGAAGTTTCGGCAGAAGTGCAACATTCGCTTGCCGACCAGCGGATCAACCTGGCAGCGGCGGCCCTTCCCCAAGATCTCGAACCCTCGATGCGCCAGGTTCTTAAGCAGGCGATCGATGAATCGTTCGTGAACGGTTTTCGTCGCGTTATGCTTGTTGGAGCTGCCTTGGCGCTGGCGAGCGGAATAACTTCGTTGCTGCTCATCAACAGCGACGCAAAATCTTTCCAACATCGATGAACACATGAGAATCTCAGTCGAGCAAGTTTTCGCCAGGAGATCGATAGCGATTGTAACATGGATCGTCTGCGCTTTGTTTGGGCAGCATGCATTTGGGATAGAAACGCCAAGAGCTGAGCGACATGTCGTGGTTGTTGTTTGGGATGGGATGCGCCCGGATTTCGTCAACCAAGAAAATACGCCGACGCTGTGGAAGCTGGCAAAACAAGGAGTCGTTTTTCGCAATCATCACGCCGTTTATCCAAGTGCGACGAACGTAAATGGTACAGCCATCGTCACTGGCGTGTATCCGGACCACAGCGGACTAATCGCAAATCACGATTACCGCCCGGAAATCGATTCTAAACACTCAATCGACGTTGAGATTCCAAAAGTGGTGGAAAAGGGAGACGAACTATCTGGTGGAAAATATATTTTGATTCCGACAATCGCTGAGATTGTGCAAAGCGCGGGTGGGCGCAGCGCGATTGCGGCTGCCAAAACCGTCGGACTTTTATTGGATAGGCATGTCGATCCAGACCGTGGGAGAAACTGCGTCACGCTTTTTGCCGGAGAATCGCGGCCGCGCGACGCGCTCACTCGGATTGTCGATGTGCTCGGTCCATTTCCACCGTTCGGGCAATTCGCGCAGGGAGATAAGTGGACGACGAAAGCTCTTACCGATTTTCTTTGGAAAGATGGCATACCGGTCTTTTCACTGCTTTGGTTGGGCGAACCCGATCTTACGCAGCATGGATCTGCGCCCGGTGCGCAACCTGCGCTCGCTGCGATCAAATCCTCTGATGAAAATCTCGCCGCTGTCCTCTCAGCATTAGATCGACGAGGAGTGCGCGAAACAACCGATCTGTTTGTCGTCTCCGATCATGGCTTCTCTACGATCGGGCGATCCATTGATCTGCGGAAAATCCTAAATGACGCCGGGTTCACTCCGAAGACTGAATTCAGCGACGAACCGAAACCTGGAGACATCATGGTGGTTGGAAACGGCGGCTCCGTTCTTTTTTACGTTGTGCAGCATGACGCGGCGGTTACGCATCGCCTCGTCGAATTTCTACAACAATCAGATTTTGCTGGCGTCATTTTCACGAAGGAACCGATGCAAGGGTTTCCACTGGAATGACTTCAAAAATCAATTCGGTGTTCCCGGAATGATTGACGCGGACTGGCAACGAGGAGCAGGGAAGGGGACACATGCCACACTGAGCCGATTCGACATGCACAATACTTTGATTACCGCTGGTCCAGATTTTCGTCGCGGCCAAGTGACTGATTTGGCGAGCGGCAATGTTGATCTTGCGCCGACGATTCTGCGCATCCTCAGAATCACGTCCCCCCAGTCCGCCTCAGGCGGAGATGGCAGAATTTTGTCCGAAGCGATGGTTAAGGCTGATCCCGTAACTGCGGAATTGAAACCGGAAACTAAAACGATCGAAGCTACAAAAGATTTCCCAGCGGGAACGTGGAGACAATCGCTTCAAATCTCACGCGTCGGCCCGACCGAATATCTCGATGAAGGCAATGGCGCCTTTGTTCCAAAAAGCACGAACCAGGACGCTGCTCTTTCGGTTCCAGCCCGCTGATTGACATTGGAATGCGCGAGAACTAGCCTCACAATCGTGCTTCGCTGTGCCGGCCGCATCGCCACAATTTTCGCGCTTTGTTGCGCGATTGGTTTGCATTGGATCGCTCTACAGTCTCTGGCGTGGACGACGATGATTATTGATTATTCGAAGCGCGCGCCGCTGCGCCAGGCGATTACTCAGACGTTTGATGGCGCTCATCCGTGTTCGCTTTGCCACGCTGTCAACCACGGAAAGAATTCGGAGAGAAAATCCGATCTTCAATCGCCCGCGCCCAAAATCGATATGATTTACACAGCATGTGCGATTCGATTGATTCCGCCGTTCAAGCTTTTTGAGTACGCGTCAGCTGATTTTTCATTCTCCGACATCGGGAAACCCCCGCCAGTTCCTCCACCGCGGCTGCTCTTCAGCTAAATCGCGACTGATTTGGCTGCGCCGCGCGTGTGCCCGGATCGCAGTCCGCGCGCATCAACAATCGGGGACTGCTGCGGAATTTTGCAGCGTCGTTCCCATTTTTCAGGAGGGATCGAATGAAAATTTTACGACTGCTTTGTTTACTGGTCTTTGTCGCCGCGGGCGCGGTCACGAGCCGCGCGTGCGATCTTTGCGGCTGTTATACGCCCCAACTCAACACCATGCCGGGAATGGAATCGACCCATTTTTTTCCCTGGTTGGCCGGGTGGTACGGTGCAGTCGGCGAGCAGTTCACCCGTTTTGCGACGGTTCAAGTGGATGGGAGCGAAGTCGCAAATCCGACCGGTCAATATGAAAACAGTTCGATCACACAGCTTGTCGCCGGTTATCAAATCAACAGCCGGTTCGCATTGCAGATGAACTTGCCACTTATTTATCGCGAGTTCAAAAGGCCGGAAGGCTTCCAGATTGATCGTGGTACGGTTTCCGGTCTGGGTGATATTTCGCTTCTGCTGAAGACAGTGGTTTTTCATTACGCTTCGCCCGCCCGAAGAAGCTTTGAGTTCGAAGGCAAAAATCCTGTCGCGGTAGAGCATGAACCGGACTTCACCGTCTCGGCCATTTTACTCACCGGAATCAAATTTGCCACTGGCGATAGCAGCCGGCTCGAGGAAGAATTCCACGAGGTCGAAATTCCCGGTGCTCCGGAGAGCGGAATCCACGGTCACGATCTCACACTCGGCACCGGATCGTATGACGGCATTTTTGGCGAGCAAACTGCGCTTCGCTACAAGAATATTTTTTTCGAGACGAACATCCAATTCACATTGCGCGGTGATGGCACACATCAATATCACTTTGCCAACGATCTCGTGTGGGCGGGCGGGCCCGGTTACTATATCGTCCGCAATCATGAGACCATCTTCGGGGTGCAGTTTGCAACCTCTGGCGAATACAAAGATGTCGATCGATTCCGCGGCAAAAAAGCTGAGGACACCGGAATCACTTCCGTTTTTCTAGGTCCGCGATTGGTGGTATCGCGCGGCCGCTGGAGCGCGGAAGTTGGCGCTGAGTTTCCTGTTTCCATCGAGAACACGGCGTTGCAGGTTGTCCCCGATTACCGGCTGCGCGGCGGAATTTCAGTTCAGTTTTAGCAATTGCAGATCACGAGTGCCCACTGCTGTCTTATCACGACCATGTGATCAAGCGCAGTTCGTGCATTTGCATGAGGTGCGGATGCGTAGGGACGACGCGAACGCTGAAGCCGTAAGTTCCGCTTTCGGTAGAGGGGACTGATCCCTGGTAAAGATAATTGCCGTCCCCATCCGACTGGCTGCTTTGATTAAGAACAGTGGCGGTGGGATTGCGAATCTCGCCATTATCTGCTTCGCCGTGGTACGCTTCCACGCGCACATGTTTGGGATCGACAGCGCCGAGATGAACGCGCGCGCTTATCTGCAACGATTCGCCAACCAAGATGGTTTGTCGATCTTTGTTGCCGACTTGCACATCAGAAATCTGCACTTGTGGCCAATCCTTGCGCATCTGCGCCTTCCAGTGGCTGAGTTGTGTCGCCGCGTCGCAACTATCGCGAGAAAAATCCTCGTGCGATCTCGCCGCGGGGACATAAAGACGCTCGGTATACTCCTTCACCATCCGCTGCGTATTAAAAACCGGTGTGACGCTGCGAATCGATTCGCGCATCAATTGCAGCCAGGCGAGGGGAAGTTTGCCGTCCGGTTTCGCGTAGTAGAGCGGGATGATTTGGTTCTCGAGCAATTGATAGAGACTGTTTGCGTCTACCTGGTTCTGAAATTCAACCGTGCCATTATCGATTTCCGCACCGATCGCCCAGCCGTTATTGCCGTTGTACCCTTCACGCCACCAACCATCGAGTACGCTGAGGTTGATCCCGCCATTCGGCGCCAATTTCATTCCGCTTGTGCCGCTCGCTTCAAGCGGGCGAAGTGGATGATTCAGCCAAAGATCGACCCCCTGCACGAGACGACGCGCGATGTAACTGTCGTAATCCTCCAGAAGGACAATGCGGTTCTCGAAACCGGTTTCGCGGCTGAGTTTGTAAACTTCCTGGATGAGCGCCTTGCCCGCTTCGTCGCGTGGATGCGCCTTGCCTGCGAAGATAAATTGGACAGGCCGTGTTGTATCGTTGAGCAGTCGCTTGAGCCGTTCCTTATCGCTGAATAGGAGGGTGCCGCGTTTATAAGTCGCGAACCGGCGGGCAAAACCGATCGTCAAAATTTCCGGATCGAGAATACGATTGACTCTGCGAATGACTTCAGGCGATTCGCCCACGCGCTCGAGCCGCCGCCGCATCCGGTCGCGCACAAATTCAATGAGACGCAGTTTGAGTTTTTGGTGAGTCTCCCAGAGTTGTGCGTCTGGAATATCGATGACACCGCGCCAAAAATCCGGCTCGGTCAGATGTTCCTCCCATGCGCCGAGATGTTTGTCATAGAGCGCCGAAAACTCCGGCGCCATCCAGGTCTTCGTATGAACGCCATTCGTAATGCTGGTAATCGGCACTTCGTGGACCGGCACACCGGCCCAGACATCTTTCCAGAGGGATCGGCTCACTTCGCCGTGCAATTTGCTCACGCCGTTTGCGTGCCGGCTTAGACGCAGCGCCAGGATGGTCATGCTGAACGGATCCGTCGGATCGACGCGGGTTTGTCCGAATGAAAATAGCTCGTCGAACGGAATGTTTAGTTCCTTGGCAAAAGCGCCGAAATATCTTCGCATCATCTCGCGCGGAAACGAATCGTTGCCAGCCGGGACCGGGGTGTGGGTGGTGAAAACGTTGGCCGCCACGACTACTTGGAGCGCGGAATAAAAATCGAGCTTCTTCTCGACAACGTTAAGGCGAATGCGTTCGAGCGCGAGGAATGCCGAGTGCCCTTCGTTCATATGAAACACATCGGGTTTGATCCCGAGAATGCCCAGCGCTTTGACGCCGCCAATTCCGAGGATGATTTCCTGGCGCATCCGCATTTCCAGGTCGCCGCCATAAAGCTCAGCGGTGATCAGTCGATCTTCAGCGCTGTTTTCCGGGGTGTCAGTATCTAGAAGATAGACGCTGATCCGGCCCACGCGCAGTTCCCAAAGCTTGGCAAAAACCTGGCGATCCAGAATCGGCACAGAGATGAGCAAGGTCGTGTCGCCGCGGCGTACTTCGCGAATCGGGAGATGATGAAAATTTTGATTGAGATTGATCGCCTCCTGAAAACCTTCCTTGTCAATCTGCTGCCTGAAATAACCATGTCGATAAAGCAGCCCAATTGCGACAAAGTTTAAATCAAGATCGCTCGCCGATTTGCAATGATCGCTCGCGAGGATGCCGAGACCGCCCGAATAATTTGGAATCGATTCGTGAAAACCAAATTCGGCGGAAAAATAGGCGATGGGATTTTTGATCGCGCTGGCGGCTCCGGTTTTTCCGTAAGTGTCTTTGCGCCCCAAATATTTTTCGAACGCGTCGAAGACCTGCTTCAGTTCGCGGAGAAAAGTTTTGTCCTGTGAAAGTTCTTCTAGCCGCGATTGCCGCGAAAGCTGAAGCATGCGCACTGGGTTGTGATTTGTCCGATCCCAAAGCTCCGGATCGAGCTGCCGAAAAAGCCGGCGGGCCGAGGGCTCCCATGTCCACCACAGATTGAAACTCATCTCGCGGAGCGGCTCGAGCACCGCCGGCAAGGTCGGAGTCACATTGTAAGTTTGAAAAGTCGGCATGCGAGCGCTGCACAGAAACAGAGCGGCAGTTAATCAAGAAAACTCGATCCGGCAAGTCTCCCTTGAATAAGACATGAACCGGCGTTGAGGATTGACAGCCCACCAGCTGTAGCCGGCGCATCAGTCGAGCCAAACCCCGATAAACCTATCACAAGAGGCATTAGCCGGAGTGCGGGCCAATTATTCGGCGGTAGAGCGTTTC
>QHMQ01000026.1 GCA_003217835.1 Verrucomicrobiota bacterium | reverse complement strand
GGGCATTCACAGAATAGCTTTTTCAGATAGCAGTTCGACGCGGTGTTCGATTCGACTTTCCGCGTAGCAACATAATCGCACTGCGTCAGTGTCTCTCGTCGCCGGCATTACCGGCCCAACCCAGAAAAATTGGTTCGTTGATTAGCTCTGGGCGAAATTGGAGAACGATTTCGGATTTCATCCGCGGAACTAATTCGTCATGAGCAGAGAGAGGAACAGCGCGCAAAACACCCGCTTTCGCGGAGCTCCGGCGTGGCGGGAAGAGACGTAGCACAGACATCTTGTTTGTGGGGCGAGCGGGGCGTCCTCGCCTGCAAGTAATTGATTGTTTGGCAGGCAAAAGATGATGCCGCCGGCGCTTTCACCTTCGCGAATAACGCTGCGACATGACGAGCCGGCACGGCAGGAAGAAAATTCATTCGCTTGATTCCCGTTCCGCCTGAGACAGATCGCGGGCAAAACAATGAGACCTGTGACTGGCGCGTTTCGCGCCAATGCATGCTAACGCGAAAACAGCCGGATTCAGCCGTTCAAAAAAGTGGAAAAAAAGTCGAAAAAAAGTGGAAAAAAAGTGGAAAAAAAGCTTGCCAGGTTTCGGAAAGTTCAATAAACGAGGAAAAGTTGGCTGACAAACCAGCCGATTTTCCGTTCAAAAATATTTTGAAAAAAGTGAAAAAAAAGCTTGTCAGGCTCAAAAAAATTCAATAATCCTGCGAAAACCTAACCAAACCAATGGAGAAACTAATGATTAAAAATGCGCTAAATAAGCTGGGAAACCTTCGCCTTGTTCTTGCAGCGAGCGTCGGATTTCCTTTAATTTTTGCATCGAATGCATTCGCTCAGTTGCCCGCTCCGGGTGCTCCACCACCTGCGCCGGGTGCGCCACCGCCGAGTGCGGAAGTCGAACGCGTGATCGTGACCGGTTCGAACATTCCCACAGCGGAAGAAACCGGGCCAAACCCAGTGGACACGTATCGTCCGCAAGACATCGAGAAATTGGGCATCCGCAATGCCACGGACCTGCAGGAATTCATCCCGCAGGAAGCGGGCGGAACCGTCAACCTGAACATCGGCAACGGCGGTGATGGCACCATCCAGTTTAACCTGCGCGGCCTATTGCCGAAGGAAACTTTAACTCTTATCGATGGCAAACGGGTCGCCTACGGTTCGTTGGGCGTCGCTGGTTTTAGCGGAGGCCCGGACATTAACCTGATACCGTTTTCCATGATCGATCACGTGGACATCCTCAAGGATGGCGCCTCGGCTGTGTATGGAACGGACGCGATCTCGGGTGTGGTGAACTTCTTCTTGCTCCACAAATTCCGCGGGCTGGAGATCGGTGGTACTTACGGGAACACAAACATGGGAGCGTCCAATGATATGGGCGAGTGGGAGGCATGGATCAAGGCGGGCACCGGAGACGACAAGACCGATATTGTGGTCGCTGCCGATTTCTGGCAGCGCACCGGTGGCCTTTTCAGCCGCGACCGTAACATTTCTTCTAACGGGAATTTCACTGCCTGGGGCGGATTGGATAACCGCAGCGGAAACTTCCCTGGCCACATTGGAGGGTTCGTGGGTATCCGTCAGATCCCCAGTTTGTTCTTCAGCGCAAACACCCCGCCGCCACATTCAGCTCCGAACGTGGCGACTTCTCCATTTTATGTCCGTGTGACCAGTACCAAGCTCAATAACGGGAACGGTTTCTTCAATGGGACCTTGCAGGGCTTAGACGGGAACTACGTCGCCTATAACTTCGCCTCCGTCACGCCAAACCTGCCGCCGGGAGACCGTCAAGTGTACTACGGCTCGTTCGTCCGCGACCTGTGCGACAAGTACCTGACCGTATTTGCCGACTTCAAATATGCGCGCTCGTATTTCGATTCATCGCTGGCCGCTGTGCCATTTACGCCCGATCCATTCCACGGATTTGCCGGATTTCCTACCGGCGATTTTCCTACCGTAGGGCCGACTGGCCCGTTCGGCATCAGTGTGCCAATCCAGAATGCGTTCAATCCGTTCACAGTTGGGGACACGACCCTGGTTGTTAACGGAGCGCTGGTTCCGGTGACTACCGGGGTTCGGTTCCGCGGCATTAACGATACCGGCTCGAGGAGTGAAAAATTCACTTATTGGGACCAACTCTTTGACGTCGGGTTGCGGGGTGAGATGGGCGAATTTGGCGATTACTTCAAGACGTGGAACTGGGAGTTAGGTTTCCGTTACTCTCGCAACGAGGGCCAAGACCTGTCCGTTGGCGAAGTGAGCCAGCCCGGGTTGCGCGATGCCCTATTGGACACAAACCCGGCCACGGCGTTTAATCCGTTCGGTGGCTTTTTCCGCCAGAACACCGCGGCGGCCAGGCAAGCTGTTTATGTGACATTGCATAACTCAGGTGAGTATGAGTTGCCGATTTACTATGGCACTTTTAACGGCGACCTGTTCAATCTTCCCGCCGGGCCGGTGTCATTTGCGATTGGCGGCGAGTACGACGCGCCGAGGTTCACGCGCGACCGTGACGCGCTCAATGCCACCTTTAACACAATTGGCTCGACGGACGGGCAAAGCTTCCGTGTGAATCGGGATGTCTGGGGAGTCTACGAGGAAGTGCGTGTGCCATTCACCAGCCCAACATGGAACTTCCCCGGGTTCTACAGCTTTGAGGTGGACTTTGCCGAGCGGGAGGAATGGTATAGCAACAACACCTCTACAGTGCTGCCTTCTGGACTCTTCCCGGAGGTGCCCTCAGCGCACAGCAGGTATAATGCGCAGAAGCCGAAGGTGTCAGTGCGCTGGCAGCCGCTTGATCCCAAGTATATCGGCGCAGTCACTCTCCGTGGCAGCTATACCGAGGCGTTCCATGCGCCGACGCTGGGAGAGCTTACGCCTGCGGGCTCGCAAAACTTCCCGATCGTGTCGGATCCGTTTTCCACTCAGACCGAGCCTCAGATTGAGGAACGCGTTTTAGGAAACCCCGGCCTGCATCCGGAAGTGGCCTATGAGTGGACCTACGGAATTGTTTACAGCCCGAAATGGGTTAAGGGCCTGACACTGAGCGCCGATTGGTGGCACATTGATATGCGCGATATCGTGGCATTCCCAGGTGCGAACACCCTCATCGTGGAGAATCCGCCGACCCCGGGTGTTCAGCAGAACGGGCCCGTTGTTTTCCGTGGTCTGAGTACAATTCCAGGCGAGGCTGGGCCAGTCCAACTGGTTATCGATCTCAACCAAAACCTTTCTGGCGCAATCTTGGAAGGTCTCGACTACGAAGCGATCTATATTCTGGATTCGTCGATCTTTGGTGCCGGGGATTGGGGAAGGTTAACGACAACGGTCAATGGCACCTGGCTTTCCCGGTTTGAGTTTCAGCCTGGCCCCAACAACAAACGGTTCGGTATCGCAGGCACATTCCAGCCGCCGGGAGCTACTCTAACCAATTCAACGCCGTGGCATCGGGCTAACGCCAGCATCTTCTACGATGGCCCGGCTGACACGTGGATGCAGGGCTTTGATATTGGCGCGATAGTCCACTGGATCGGTCAGTACGAGGACGACAATGCCACTCTGACTGGATCGACGAAGCTAAACGAGCCTAGAAGTGGCCCGTTCGGTGGTGGTGGTGAAGTACGCGCGCGTAAAGTGGCGGCGTGGACTACGCTCGACCTGATCGCCTCGTACACGTTCAACCTGCCGCCTCCCGCTCCGGCGGAAGTGCCTGGCTTTGCAAAGGACGGCGGGAAAAACGTGAAGATGAAGGACGGCAAGGAGAAGAACGTCATGCCCGTCTCCACAGCTGAGTACAATCCTTGCGGATGGCGCGCCTGGTTGAACGGCACGACGATCAGCGCCGGGCTACAGAACGTGACTGATGAAGATCCGCCGTTCGTGGGTGGCAGCTTCGAAAATGGCTACGACGAGTCGCTTGATAACATCAAAGGCCGATTCTGGTACGTCGGAATCAAGAAGAGATTCTAAAGCGCAGACCGGGATAATTCACAGCGGCCGGGCTCTCACGGGCCCGGCCGTTTTGCTTTTGCCGTTGCCCCGCGGGTGGCGCGAATGGTCGCGACACGAAAAACGCCTGCGGCAAAATAGGCAGGCGTCGTAGGCGCGGCACGTTTATAGCTTCAGCCATGCTAATGCAATAAGTTCCAGTTGGAGGGCCATGTGAAACTGGCGAAATGGCCAACACCTACACGCAAATATATCTGCACATTGTTTTCGCGATCTCCGGTCGCGCGTGTGTGGTTGCCTCCTCGCGACGCGAAGAGTTACAAAAATGCATCACCGGGATCGTCACACGAAAAGGCCAGAAACTGATTGCGATCTATTGCATGCCCGATCACACCCATGTACTGCTCGGTCTGAAACCCAATATCGCTCCCTCAGATTTGATCGGCGACCTCAAAACCGGATCGACAAATCACATTAACGAGCAGAGATGGATCGGCTGTAGGTTTTCATGGCAGGAAGGTTACGGCGCGTTTTCCGTCTCCCATTCACATCTGGATCGTGTGGCCAACTACATTCGCAATCAAGAGACGCATCATCGCCGAAAGTCGTTCCAACAGGAGTATATTGAATTTCTGGGGCGCCATCATGTTCCATACGATCAGCGGTATATTTTCAAGCCGGTAGAATGAGTCTGGAACCTTCAACATGCCACTCCTGCGGAGCTTCGCCCGTAATTGGACAACGACGCTATAAATATTGCACTCCTGACGGAGCTGTATTCCAGGCATTGAGCATCCCGCCGACGCACAACGCAAGCCACGCTGAGAGCGGATAAGGCAAAGATTTTACCTGGGCGATTGCGAAAGAACCTGAGCGTCGCTTGCCCTGGCGACGCGCAAATTTTCCTCGGCTTCCGGAAAGTCGGGATGAAGACGTAACGCTTCTTCAAATTGCCCGATCGCCTGTGAAACGTTGCCTTCGCGCATAAAAACCTTTCCCAGGTAGTTATGAGGTTGGGCGAGCTTTGGTTCGAGCCGGCTCGCCTCAAGATAATGCGCCTTTGCTTGCTGCAAGTCGCCGTTTTCGAAAAGCGCACTCCCAAGATCGATATGAGCATCGACGAAACGAGGATCAACCTGCACAGCCTTCCGATACTGTGCAATTGCCTCCTCGATCCTCCCGTGTTTTTCCAGGAAGGCCCCATAGCTATACCAC
>QHMQ01000025.1 GCA_003217835.1 Verrucomicrobiota bacterium | reverse complement strand
CTAAACCGACTACTCCGGTCCGCTTTTGCCGCCAATCCGCCGCCGATGGTTTCCGGTCGACGCCTCAAACTCTTTTACGTTGCACAAGCCAGTGGTATTCCGGAAGCAGCGCTCGAACCTTTGGAGTTTGTTCTTTTTGTGAACGACCCGCGCCTATTGAGCGAAACTTACCGTCGCTATCTCGAAGCTCGTATCCGCAAAGCGAAACCTTATCCAGGGCTTCCGATCATTCTGACCTGCCGTCCGCGGCAGGAAACGCGACGGAAGTAGTTGTCGATCGGGCGCTCGTTGGGCAGCTGTTTGATCGAACATTCTCTCGTCGCGTCTGTCTGACATCACACGAGTGAAATCGACACAGGAAATTACCCAGGAAGTGCGAGACCTAGGGCAATGGATTCCAGCACTGCGCCAGCAGGTTGGTCATGTGGTGGTTGGCCAGAAGTACCTGGTCGATCGTCTTTTGCTCGGCCTGCTTGCAAACGGTCACATCCTGCTCGAAGGCGTCCCCGGGCTGGCCAAGACGCTCACGGTAAAAACGATGGCCTCGTGTATTCAAACCGGCTTTCAACGCCTCCAATTCACGCCCGATCTTTTGCCCGCGGATTTGATCGGGACGCTCATTTACAACCCGCGTACAGGCGAATTTACGACCAAGCTCGGGCCGCTTTTCTCGAATTTAATTTTGGCCGACGAAATCAATCGCGCGCCAGCAAAGGTGCAGAGCGCGTTGCTGGAAGCGATGCAAGAGCGGCAGGTCACAATTGGCGAGACGACTTATCCGCTGTCCGATCCGTTTCTGGTTTTGGCGACGCAAAACCCGCTCGAACAGGAAGGGACTTATCAATTGCCAGAAGCCCAGCTCGATCGGTTCATGTTGAAGTTGAATATCGGTTATCCCCAAAAATCAGAGGAGCGACAGATCCTCGATCTAATGGCGACATCGGCACCGGATCTGCGCGTGAATCCGGTAATCGACCCGAAGCAGATCATCGCCGCGCGCGACGTAGTCAACAGCATTTATATCGACGATCGCGTCAAGGATTACATTGTCGATGTGGTCTGGGCGACGCGCGAGCCCGCCTCTTACAACTTGCGGCTGGAAGGACTCGTCCGCTACGGCGCTTCGCCGCGTGCGACTATCTATCTCGCCCTCGGGGCGCGCGCCCACGCGTTCCTGAACGGCCGTGGTTACGTCACGCCGCAAGATGTGAAGAGTATCGGTCCCGACGTGCTACGGCATCGCATCATCGTTAGCTACGAAGCTGAGGCTGAGTCGGTCACAAGTGAAACGATTATTGAGCGAATTTTTGCAGGGCTGCCGGTTCCATAACTTTGTCGATGGAAGAAGGACGACAAACTCCGGCCGAGATCCTCAAGAAGATTCGCACACTTGAGATCAAGACACGCGGCTTGGTCGAGACCGCCTTCGCCGGCGATTACCACAGCGTCTTCAAAGGACGCGGAATGAATTTTGAAGATGTGCGGGAATATCAGCCGGGCGACGAAATTCGCACGATCGATTGGAACGTGACTGCACGGCTGGGTACCGCGTATGTGAAAAAATTTACCGAGGAACGCGAGCTAACCGTAATTCTTGTTGTCGACGTTAGCGCATCCGGAAATTTTGGGAGCACGACGCAGTCGAAACGCGAGCTGGCGGCGGAAGTGGCGTGTCTGCTCGCGTTCAGCGCGATTCGGAACAACGACAAAGTCGGGCTCATTCTCTTTACCGATCGCGTCGAGCTTTTTATTCCGCCGAAGAAAGGCCGGTCGCACACCCTGCGGCTCATCCGGGAGATTTTGTTTTTTGAACCGCAGGGACGGGGCACAGAGCCCGTCCTGGCGCTCGACTACCTTAACAACATCATCACTCGGAGGGCAGTCGTATTTTTTATCTCGGATTTTCAAGCGCCAGATTTCTCGCGGGCCCTCGCGGTGAGCGGGCGACGGCACGATTTCATTGCAATCCATATTCGGGACGAACGAGAGAAGATCCTGCCGAACATCGGCATCATTACGCTGGAAGATGCTGAAACCGGCGAACAGATTGAGATCAACACCGCCGATCGCGGGACGCGCGGACGTTTTAGCGATCTGGTCGACAAACGCGAAACCGACCTGTCGCGCACGCTCCGGCGGAACAACGTCGACGCGATCGCGCTGCAGACAGGAAAGGATTATTTGCCGGCGTTGCGCTCGTTCTTCAAGCAACGCGAACACCGTCTATCTATTCGGTGAATGACGATGCCGATTTTGTTTATCTCGACGTTGGCGGCGGAGGAACTTCACGATATTGCGCCACCAGTGGATTATTCACTAATTCCGCCATGGCTGATTTTCGCCGGGACGTTTTTTGCCCTGGCGATCATCGGATTGATTGTTTGGCTGATCGCGCAAAGGCGCAAGCGACCGGAACCGCCTCAGTTGCCGCGCGCCCGCGCACTCGAAGCGCTCGAGCGGATGCGAGATCAGATCGACCTGCTTAATCCATATCAGTTTAGCATCCGCGTGTCGGACATTCTTCGTCGCTATGTAACGGAACAGCATGGCTTGCCAGTGACACGGCAGACATCGATGGAATTTTTGAACGCGCTGGCAAAGACGCCGCAGTTTTCGAGCGACGAGAAGCTGTTGCTCGAAGATTTTCTGAATCGATGCGACCTGATCAAATTCGCGCGTCATGAAGCGACTTCGGCCGACAGCAGATTATTGCTAGAGGAAGCAACCAGATTTGTGAAAGGAGGGCAACTTGCAACTGTTTGATTGGTGGACAGCAAACAGTGCGCTCACGTTTGCGCGTCCGTGGCTGCTCTTACTCTTACTCGCGATTCCGCTGCTCGCTTATTTGCGCGGGAAACGCGGGCCGGCTGCCGCCTTGACGTTCTCGTCGACATCTGCTTTTCGCGCCATTGGAAAACAAAGCGCCGCGCGCGCTGGAAAAATCCTTCGAGCCTTGCTGCTTGCATCGCTGGTGATTTTCGCCATCGCACTCGCGCGTCCGCAGCTCGGCAAGAGTCTTACTCAGATAGACGCGAGCGGGATCGATATTATGCTCGTGCTTGATGTCTCCGGATCGATGCTGACCAAAGATTTTACGATCGGCGGCCAGGAAGCGACGCGCGTGGACGCAATCCGAGAAGTGACGCGAAAATTTATCGAAGGCCGTCCAAACGATCGCATTGGTATCATTGCGTTTGCCGGCCGGCCATATGTCGTAAGTCCAATGACGCTGGATCATGATTGGCTTTTGCAAAATTTAGAGAGAGTGCGGATCGGTCTGGTCGAAGACGGCACTGCTATCGGATCGGCCATAGCGGCGGCGGCCAACCGGTTAAATGACAAACGCTCAAAAAGCCATGTGCTCGTCCTTCTAACTGACGGAGAAAATAATGCCGGCAAAATTCCGCCGAATACCGCCGCCGAAGCAGTGAAAGCACTAAAAATTCACTTCTACGCCATTGGCGCCGGAATCAATGGAATCGCGCCGGCCCCAATTTTTACTCCCAGAGGGCCGTTAACGGATGCCTTGGGCAACATGCTTTACGAAAACCAGCGTGTTGAATTTAACGAAACGGGTCTGAGGGAAGTCACGAAAATTGCGGACGGCCAGTTTTTCCGAGCAACAGATACCAAATCGCTGGAGCAAATTTATAGCGACATCGACAAGCTGGAAAAATCGACCGTGAGCGTGAAAAAATACCAGCAGTACCGCGATCTTTTTCCGCTTTGTCTGATGAGCGGTTGCGGTTTGCTGGTCGCCCAGATTTTGCTGTCTCAAACGATCTGGAAAAAATTGCCATGAAAAAGATATCGCCGAACCCGGCAAAGCTGGGCAGTTCCTTAAGAAGCAATGCGCCGGGAGCTGCAAGACGCATTGAAGGAGCTGGGCGATCCAGCCAATTGAGCGAATCGGCTGCTCTTCGGGCGCAAAGCGCGTCGATCTTATGAACTTTGGTGCACCGCAATGGCTTTGGGGACTGCTTTTGGTTCCGGCGCTGATCGCGTTGTTTATTCGTGCGGAGCGCCGCGGGGTCCTTCGTTTGCGCGAGTTTGTCTCAGCGCGATTGCTGCCTCAACTTGCGGGATCCGTAAATCGTCCACGCCGTGTGTTGAGATTTGCGTTGCAACTAGCCGGTCTTGCCCTTGCCACGATCAGTCTGGCGCAGCCGCGCTGGGGTTATACGTTTGAGGATGTAAAACGCAAGGGACTCGACTTGCTCATCGCGGTCGATACGTCGCGGAGCATGCTGTCTAATGACGTGCAGCCTAATCGACTTGAACGCGTCAAACTTGCCGCCAGAGATTTGATCAATGAGTTACAGGGCGATCGTGTTGGTCTGATTGCATTTGCCGGCCGCGCCTTCTTGCAGGCACCGCTCACGATCGATTACGAAGCTGTAATGGAATCGATCAACGATCTCGATACCAAAACGATTCCCGAAGGGGGAACAAATATCTCCGAGGCCATTAGCCTTGCCACGCAAAGTTTCGGGAAAAGCGCAATGGGAAATCGCGCACTCGCCATTTTCACCGATGGCGAGGAGCTTAGCGGTGATGCGGTAAAGAGCGCGAAGGCTGCCGCCGATGCCGGCGTGCGCATTTTCACGATCGGCGTTGGGACGCCGGCAGGCTCACTCATCCCCGTCAACGGCGAAGATGGCGGAACAGCT
>QHMQ01000024.1 GCA_003217835.1 Verrucomicrobiota bacterium | reverse complement strand
ATAAAGATCAACCACGGGAATTCTGGGGACAATTCGTGACTACCGCACCGAAAGGCGAGCCCGTTCGCGTGCAACCGCTACTCGACTGGACCGAGGTTGACGTCTGCCGTTACATCCAGCGGGAAAACATCCCGATTCCGAAGATGTATTTCGCACGGAGCGGAAAACGGTTTCGTTCGCTCGGGTGCAGCCCCATCACGCACCCAATCGTAAGCACGGCGTCGACAATCGACGAAATTATTGCCGAACTGGAGGCTACGCGCACGAGCGAGCGCGCTGGCCGCGCCCAAGACTATCATGAGCGCAATGCGATGCAGAAGTTGCGAGCGAAAGGGTTTTTATGATTGAGGATCGCGGATTGCGGATTGCGGATCGAAAGAAGCAGAGCGCGCGCGTTGCCGACGCGGTGATGTCGACAGAGGACTTTCGTCGGCGCACGTTTCAATTCGGAATTCGTGTCATACGATTAACTGAATCGCTACTAAAAATGGATGCGGCGCGAGTTATTGGGAAGCAGCTTTTGCGTTGCGCCACCGCAGTAGGCGCGAATTATCGCGCAGCCGCACGAGCACGATCGCGAGCGGATTTCATCGCAAAAATGGGTATTGTCGAGGAAGAGTGCGACGAAACACTTTACTGGCTCGAGATGCTTATTGAGCTGCGGCTGATAAATGCAGACCGCTCGAAAGAACTCCGCACCGAAGGTAACGAGATTCTAGCGATCGTAGTTGCTTCGATCAGGACGGCTCGGAGAAATGCGAAGGGAGCAGTGCGCTATACAGACCGTGCCTAAATCCAATCCGCAATCCGCAATCCGCGATTCTCAATCTTCAGATGTACAACATCTGAAGATTGTTTTCGTCGGTCATGTTGATCATGGCAAGTCCACGCTGATCGGCCGGATTCTGCAAGACACGGACTCCTTGCCGGAGGGAAAAGTCGAAATGGTGAAGAAGGCGTGCGCGGCGGAAGGGATGGAATTTGAGTTTGCTTTTTTGCTCGATGCGCTGCTCGAAGAGCAAAAACAAAACGTCACGATCGACACGACACAGATTCCCTTTCGAACGCTGCGACGCCGTTACGCGATCATTGATGCCCCGGGCCACAAGGAATTCTTAAAGAACATGATCACTGGAGCGTCGAGCGCCGATGCCGCGATCCTGGTGATCGCCGCCAGCGAGGGAGTGCGCGAGCAGAGCCGGCGGCACGCTTATTTGCTCGGTTTGCTCGGAATCAAGCAAGTAATCGTGGTTGTCAACAAAATGGACCTGGTGGATTTTTCGGAGACGCGATTTCATGAGATCGAAAGCGAATACCAGAAGTTTCTTGTCGATCTTGGACTCGAGGGACGTTGTTTCATTCCCGCCTCCGGGAAGAGCGGAGATAACGTCGCGCGCCGGGGTGAAAAGCTGAATTGGTATCAAGGCCCGACTGTTCTCGAGGCGCTCGATGCTCTGGAAACGCAGCGAGCCGATGTCGATCTTCCACTGCGCTTTTGCGTTCAGGATGTTTATCGGTTCGATGGCCGGCGAATTATTGCCGGCCGAATCGAGACTGGAACGTTGAAGGTGGGGGATCAGCTGGTGTTTTCGCCGGCAAACAAATCGTCGGTGGTTGCAACAATCGAGCGTTGGAATGCGCCTGCGAACGGCCCCGCCGTAGCAGGGGATTCCATCGGAGTCACATTGAGCGAACAGATTTTCGTCGAGCGAGGTTATGTTGCTTCACACGAAAGCGAAACCCCGATTGAGACGAATCGCTTTCACGCGGATCTCTTTTGGATCGTGCGCGAGCCGCTGCGGGTTGGCCATCCGTACGATCTGCGTCTGGCGACGCAAGACCTGAAATGCGAGATCGTGTCAATCGAAGAGGTGATGGACTCATCGACGCTCGAGGCGAAGACCGATCAATGCGAACAACTGGAACGGAATGAGGTCGGGAGGCTAACGATTCAAACCCGCGGTCCGCTCGTGATCGACAATCACGATCGTATTCCGAATCTCGGGCGATTTGTTCTCGTTGATGACGGACAGATTTGCGGAGGCGGTACGATTTGCGGCGGCGTCTACACCGATCGACAAGTTGCAAAGAGCAAAAACATTTTTTGGAGCGAAGGAAAAATTACGGCTCACGCGCGCGCGGCGCGGAGCGGCCATCGCGGAGCGGTCATTTGGTTCACTGGTCTCTCCGGTGCAGGAAAATCGACCATCGCCCAGGCGCTTGAGCGCGAGTTGTTCCATCGAGCCATGCACACATATGTGCTCGACGGCGACAACATCCGTCACGGTCTGAATTCCAATCTCGGTTTTTCACCCGAAGACCGGGTGGAGAACATCCGGCGAGTAAGTGAAGTTGCCAAGCTAATGGCAGACGCCGGCGCGGTCGTGATCACGGCATTCATTTCGCCTTATCGAATGGATCGTCGCCGTGCACGCGAGATTGCGCTCGAAGGCAACGCCGAGTTTATCGAAGTCTTCGTCGATGCCCCGCTCGAAGTTTGCGAAACACGGGATCCAAAAAACCTTTACAAAAAAGCGCGGGCCGGCGAGATCCACGACTTTACCGGGATCGACGCGCCCTATGAAGCGCCGGAAGATGCAGAAATCGTCGTGCATACGGACCAGCAGACGGTCGACGAATCTGTCGCGACGATCCTGGAGCAACTGCTACCTCGCCTGAGAGCAGAGGAAGCAATTGAGTAGCACCAAACGCTAGCTACTTGAGGCTAGATGCGGAATGGATGTCGATCTTAAAATCCGTGACGGTGAATTGAGCGACGCGCCCGAGCTTGCTGCGCTTATGTGCGAGCTCGGGTACGAGACGACCATCGCGGAAATGGAATCGCGTTTGATATCGATTTTGAATGACCCTCGTTACAAAACACTCGTTGCACTGAATAGCGACAAAATCTGCGGCATGATCGGGACCGTTTCGGCATCGAGTTATTTGCACAATGATTTGAACGGGCGAATCATTGCGCTTGTCGTTTCCAGAGAATCGCGACAGCGTGGTATTGGCGCGCGGTTAATCGCAGCGGCAGAAAAGAATTTCATACAGCGAGGAATCACTCGGGTAACGCTGACCACTCGCTTCGAACGCGAGGAAGCGCACCGGTTTTACGAGAAGGTCGGTTATGCGCGAACCGGTTTCCGGTTTGCAAAAAATCTGGAGTCCGCCCCTAGGTAGAATCGCTAACGGGTAATTGGCGGCGGCGGTGTTCGTCAATAATGGACGCGAACGAGAAAAAGACCCTCAGCCGGAGCGGCAAAGCACGCGTGGCCGCCGCGAGCGGAAGCTAGCCAATCTGTCACGTCCTCAACACGTGATTTGCCAAGCGCGCAACGCACGAGTGCACCGACGATCAGTCGAATCATTTTATAGAGAAAGCCGTCGCCATCGAAATCGATCGTTACACAAGAACCGCTGCGACGAACCGCTACAGAATAAATCGTGCGAACCGTACTCTTTTCCGGCTTACCGCGATTGGCGGCAAACGCCGCAAAATCGTGTGTGCCGACGAATCGCTTAGCAACTTTCTTCAGAAGGTCGAAGTCAAGTCGACGTGGAACATGCCAGGCTCGCCCGTATTCGAAGGGCGGCAGCACCGAACCAGACCAGATTCTATAGCGATAGATTTTTCCTTTTGCGGAAAGACGCGCATGGAAATTCTGCGACACATAACGGCAGTGAAGGACGCGGATTGCAGGGGGCATCAATGCATTGAGCGCTTCCCTCCAACGCGCTGTTGATAAGCTGTCCTTCGCAAGATCGACGTGCGCGCATTGCGCAATGGCGTGGACGCCAGCATCCGTTCGTCCGGCCCCGTGAACGCGCACAAGCTCGCCGGCGACGCGTTCAAACGCGCGCTCGAAGTGGTCTTGAATGGTGTTGCGATGGGATTGACTTTGCCAGCCCGCAAATGGGGCCCCGTTGTAGGCAACAATCAGTTTCAGCCGTCGCGACATCCCTAATTCATCGCGACATCTCTTCGACATGCGCTGCGTGTTGCCGTCGATCGAGATATCCTTGCAAAATCATTTGAGCTGCAACCTGATCGACGTAATGACGCGTGGCCCGCGTCTTTTTGCCGGCTTCGCGTAACGCTCGGTGCGCCGCGACCGTCGTTAGTCGTTCGTCCCAAGCGACAACTGGACAGGAAAGAATCGCTCGTAATTTCTCCCCAAACCGCACGGCTTCAGTTGCGGCAGCGCCGATCTTGCCACTCAGTTGCCGCGGGATCCCCACGACAACGTGGTCGACTTTCCTTTCGCGAACAATCTCTGCCACTCGCGCGGTGGATCGCTCGTTAGCGGCGATTGTTTCGAGCGGATGCGCCAGCAGCTGCAACTCATCAGAAATTGCCACGCCAATGCGCACGCTGCCAAAGTCGATTGCTAGAATTGGATTCATCGTTTTTGATCTTTTCCGCTTGATGACGATGGCAAACCAAAACTGCATCACCGGTTCGCACAACAATGAGGTTATGAACTCCAAGCAGCGCAATTGTTGTCCCGTTCTGATCGAAGACGATGTTATTAGTGGAATCGACCGCCGTGATCGTGCAATTCGCAGCATTTCCGTGTTCGTCGTTTTTGAAATAATTCGCTACTGCTCTCCAGCTGCCGATGTCATCCCAATCGAAACTTGCTTCCACCACCAGAACGCGGTCCGCTTTTTCCATGATCGCGTAATCAAATGAGATACGTGGCAATTTGCTGAAGCGTTCGCACAAAACCTTCTCCAGATTGTTCGGCCCGCGAAGTTGAGAAATGAAATCCGCCAGTTCCGGTGCGTGGCGATTGAATTCGCTGAGCACGGTGGGAACGGACCAAACGAACATACCAGCATTCCACCGAAAATTTCCTTTTCGCAGAAACGATTCAGCCAGATCGGTGTTCGGTTTCTCGCGAAAGCGAAGTACTCGATGAATGGAACCCTTGTCGCTTCGGTTCCGCAAATAGACCGCCTCACCTTGTTCGATGTAGCCGAAGCCCGGACACGCCCAGGTCGGCTTGATCCCGATGGCGACAAGTTCGGCTGTCTCCTCCGCCGCTTCAGCGGCCAAGGCCAGGGTTTCTTGAAATGCTGAGCGATTGGCAATGATGTGATCGGCTGGGAGCACGGCCATTATAGCGGTGTGATCGCGGGCCGCGACCCAACCAGTGCCGAGCGCGACCGCCGCGGCCGTGTCGCGCTTGGCGGGCTCGGCGAGAACATTCTGCCCGGGCAAATCCGTGAGCAGTTTACGAACCGCCCCCTCTTGCTCCGTGTTCGTCAGGATTAGAATGCGTTCGCGGGAAACCAATCCGTCGAGGCGCGCCACGGTTTCCTCGAGGAGAGTTTTTTTGGAGACCAGGCGAAGCAGCTGCTTCGGTCGAGCCCGGCGACTCAGCGGCCAAAACCGTTCGCCGCTGCCACCGGCGAGAATAAGCGCATAGATCGGTTTGGCCATTGCATGCAAAAATCAGGGCTGGCCCGGTCTTCCGGACCGCGAAGATTTTCCCGTTTCTTTTTCCAAAACGAGACGTATATGGTAGGCGATGTCTCTCCCAATATCCATTTTAAAAACCTCTGAACAGCTTCCCGTTGACCCGTTGCTTGTCGTAACGCGGGCTGCAATCGGCCTTGGCCTCGGGTTGCTAATGGCAGACAAAATAAAGCCATCGATTCGTCAGGCGGCCGCGATTACACTTGTTTCAATCGGCGCGTTGGCGGCAGCGCCATGGTTGGTGAAAATGGCCCTGGGGCAGATTAATCGACCGGAAACAGAGTGGGGGAGTCGTGCCCGTCTACGCTCCATTCGGGGAGATTCTGGTTATCGCTCCGATACGGACATCTACTAGCCTCATTGTAGAGGCGCTCGCCCGCGGCGAATGCCTGTTTATTAATTAGCGGCTGACACAGCCGCCGCTACAATGCTTGATTCAATCTGCTGCGCAAATTAAGCGTGCTTCGATACTATCTATGTCTCGTCCATCGACATCTTCCAGCAGCGAAGTGTTGCGCGCGCATTGTGCGGCAATTGCCAAAGAAGAGGCCGTTCTGCGGGAGGGTGGTGGCAAGGCCGGCCACGAGCGTCAACGCAAGATGAACCGGCTGCCAGTGCGAGAACGCATCAGTCATTTGCTCGACAAAGATTCGCCGTTTTTTGAGGTCGGTCTCTGGGCTGCTTACAAAATGTACGAGCAATGGGGAAAAATTCCTGCAGCGGGCGCGGTTGCTGGAATCGGAAATGTTGGCGGTGCTCCCTGCATGATTGTCGCCAACGACGCGACAGTAAAGGCCGGCGCTTTCTTTCCGCAAACGGCCAAAAAACTGATCCGCGCTCAACGCATCGCTTTTGAATGCTCGTTGCCGATCGTTTACCTCGTCGATTCTGCTGGCGTGTTCTTGCCGATGCAGGATGAAATTTTTCCAGACGAAGACGATTTCGGTCGCATTTTCCGCAATAACTCTGTGATTTCCGCTGCGGGCATTCCTCAATTTGCTGCAATCATGGGCAACTGCGTCGCGGGCGGCGCTTATCTACCAGTTTTGTGCGACAAAATCCTGATGACGAAAGGGAGCGGTTTATATCTCGCAGGTCCGTCACTGGTCAAAGCGGCCATCGGGCAGACGGTAGAAGCGGAAGAGCTCGGCGGCGCCCAGATGCACGCCGAAATAAGCGGGACGGTCGATTTTTATGAAAAGGACGACCTATCGTGTCTCAAGCGGCTCCGCTCACTTATAGCGTTGCTTCCGGAAGCAAACAAATCCAAACCATTCGAGGCTTCCAAAGAAACAGGGAAGCCAGCGAAAAGTCCGGATGCTGTCTACGAGTTAATCAGCTTTGATGGACAGAAGCAGTACGATGTGCGCGATCTGCTCGCATCGGTTGTCGATGCAAACTCCATCGATGAATACAAAGCCGGCTATGGCAAGACAATCGTGACGGCTTACGCGCGGATCGATCGACGCCCCGTGGGCATTGTTGCAAATCAACGCTTGCAAGTCCGAACAAAAAAGGAGGGCATCCAGATGGGTGGCGTCATTTACGCCGACAGCGCCGATAAAGCGGCACGCTTCGTCATGGACTGTAATCAAACGAGCTTGCCAATAATATTTTTCCAGGACGTCACCGGTTTCATGGTTGGGCGCGATGCAGAAGAGAGCGGGATCATCCGCAGCGGCGCGAAGTTGGTGAATGCGGTCAGTAATTCTGTTGTCCCGAAGATCACAGTCGTGGTCGGGGGATCATTCGGTGCTGGTAACTACGCAATGTGCGGCAAAGCGTATGATCCGCGCTTCATTATCGCCTGGCCGACTGCTCGCTATGCAGTGATGGGCGCTGCCCAAGCGTCCGATACCGTGTTTGCAGTTCTTGCTCGCGCGCGCGAGCGCGACAAAACATCTTCGCCGCAAGAACTCGAGGAACTGCGGAATACTGTCAAAAAAAATTACGAAGAACAAACCGACATTCGCTACGGCGCTGCGCGCGGCTGGGTCGATGCGATCATTCAACCGCACGAGACACGGGATGTTCTGACTCGTTTGCTACAATATGTATCGCGTCCCATGCCTAAAGCGCACTTCCACACCGGCGTCGTCCAAGTATAGATAATCCTCTCCGCATGCCCGTCGTTCTCATCGAAAGACAAACGCCGCAAATCACGCTTGTGACCCTTAATCGTCCGGAGCGGCGCAACGCGCTTACGATTGAATTACTGACGGAACTTGTGGCCGCAATCAAAGTCGTTTCCGACGAGGCGCAGGAACGCATCCTGATTTTGCGCGGCGCGGGCGCCGCGTTTTGCACCGGTCTAGATCTAAAAGCCGCAAGTCCAGAGAACGCGCACGCGACTGCTGAAATGGTTGCGAAGGCCCTGCTGGCGCTCAGTCAAACACGTTTGGTGACGATCGCGGCTGTCCATGGCGCCGCTGTTGCTGGTGGCGCGGGCATCATGTCGGCATGTGATTTTGTCGTTGCCGCAGAAGGGACAAAGATCGGCTACCCCGAAGTGCGCCGTGGCTTGGTCGCCGGCCTGGTCATGACTTTTCTCCGCCGGCAAACAGGCGAGCGAAACATGAGCGAATTATTGCTCGGTTCCGAATTGATTGATGCCGAAGGCGCGAAGGAGATCGGCCTCGTAAATCGCGTCGTCTCTCGGGAGAATTTGATGAGCGAAGCGCAAAAGTTTGCTGATTCGGTTTTGCAAGGTGCCCCAGGCGCGCTGGCGCAAACGAAACGATTAATCGAAGAACTCTGGTGGCGTTCGGTGAAGGAAGACGTCGATCTTGCGTTGAAGTATCACATGCAAGCCCGGGAATCGAGTGAAGCGAGCGAAGGGATTGCCGCCTTCAACGAAAAGCGTCCGCCGAATTGGGTTAAGTAAAGGCGATCAGAAATTCGGCTACGATAGCGCTACTCAGACCTTTTTCGGTGTAATTTCTTTATGTTTACCGAAGCGCTGGCGAGGGTTGATACGATTCGATCCTGTAACTACCATTGAAGTGGACAGTCTTTCCGCTATCAGCATCTTTAAAAGTGATGCCCACCGGCGGGGCAAAATGTTGTTGAATCGTATTGGCCTGTGCGTTCCATGATTTGATCGGCTGATTAGTTTTAAGATCGAGCTGAGTGATTTTTTTGAGTTCCGTTCCGGAGACAGTGTGATTCGGTTGCGTTTGCGCGCATCCGCTAATCAGCAATGCGACGATCGAAAAAATGAGAACCAATTTTCGCTGCATAAAAAATCTCAGAACAAATTCACGCACTCTCAACGGCCGAACACGCCACCATTTGCTGGCGCCAAAAGAGCGTACGCACATCATCGAAGCGGAACAGAAAAGTGCCGCCGTCGCCCCAAGTTTTCCCCCAGCTGTTCGCACAAAGAAAAGCGCGATCACTTGCGCTCACCCCATAACAAAGATAGCAATGCCCGCCAACGCGAGCACCCGATAGAGCTACGAATCCGTTATTGTCCACGCGATTCATGCCCTCAAACCAATCCGAACCGAGTACAACCGGTCCGCGCGTGAGGACATATTTCCAGAGCACGCGGGCGTCTTCCGCCCAGACATAGTCGCCCTTGATCCAACCATCTTGCATCATTGCCTTGGCGCCAGCGCGAACAGTCGTTCCAAAATAGACCGGCTCTTCGCCGGCGATATCGTCGAGCTGCTGCGCTTCGTGATAAATCCGGTACGGATCCGGTCCGGGAGAAGTAAGTTGCGGTGCACTTGTGATGAACAGTGTCCAACCATGACCGACGCACGACTGCGTTTTCTGCTGATTCAGAATTGAACCGAGCGCATGGACCTGAGTTTGTGTCATTGGATCACCGTCGATTTCGCCGACATGCGGCGACATGGGATGCTCGAAATCACCTGCGTCGTAAGTGTAAACATGACCAAGGCCATGTTCCTCGCCTGACGCATCGGTGATGACGGCAACCTTATTCGGTGAAACGGTGCCAGTGGGAACCGGCGCCGCAAAAGTTGCAGCAACCGCAGTACTAGCGGACATGGATTTTTTCGCGCCCCTTTTTGGCGCTGATTTACGGATTCCCGGCTTTTTCGCCTTTGGCATTTTTCGATTTTCTTTCCGGCATCGACAGGTTACGCCCGATTTGCGGACTACACTGCCGCAAATTTGGGCTCAGCGGCATTTTTTCTTAATCTACGGGGCCAAGGTCAATATATTTTTAAAATACGTTGAAGAATTGGATTCATTTTGGTGTCTTTGCAGAAGACCTGTAAGATGCCACGACAATCCCGCCGATGTGGCGAAATGGCAGACGCAACGGACTTAAAATCCGTTGGGCTTTTAAAGGCCCGTGCCGGTTCGAGTCCGGCCATCGGCACAAAATTAATCATCTCTCCGCCCGATCCAATTGTCGATGCAACCCCAAGCCGAACGACCGCTTTTTATTCCAGTGATTCTTGGCACTGCGCGTCAGGGCAGGGAAAGTGAGCACGCCGCGCACTTCGTTTTTGAACAAACAAAAATACGTGCCGGTGTCGAAACGGAACTTATCGACGTTCGGGCTCTTCCGATGCGGCTCGATGACGCGGGCGAACAAATGAAAGACCCGGCGTTTTCAGCGACCGTCGAACGTTGCGATGGGCTCATCCTCGTGACGCCGGAATACAATCATGGCTACCCCGGATTGTTGAAGCACGCGCTCGACATGAATTTGAAAGAATATATTCATAAGGTGGTCGGAATTTGCGGCGTCTCCGCCGGACCATTCGGCGGTGCGCGCGTGATCGAACAACTTCTTCCCGTCGTGCGGGAGCTCGGCCTCATCGCGATTTTCGAGGACGTCAATTTTGGAACCGTCCAAAACCTTTTTGATGAAAAAGGCAAATTGCTCGATCAAGACTACATCCGACGCGTC
>QHMQ01000023.1 GCA_003217835.1 Verrucomicrobiota bacterium | reverse complement strand
ACGAAGACATTCACAGCCCGGTGCACGGCTTTCCCTACGCCCATATGATGTGGCTGATCCGGAAGCCGGCCGAATTTCGTGAGCGCTCAAAACGTTACGCGGCTGATGTAAGCAAAATTTGGTATTGTCGGCTGTTTGAACGTGCAGGGATCTACGTCCTGCCCCACATCGCTGTCGCCACGACTCTCTACTTCACACTTGGATTGGCTGGAATGCTTTGGTGCCTCTACGTGCCGATGCTGGTGATCTACAACGTGACTTGGTCAGTCAATTCGATCTGCCATATGCCCAGACTTGGATATCGCAGCTTTGATACGTCCGATCATAGCCGAAACAATTTCTGGATCGGTGTTTTTGGATTCGGCGAGGGCTATCACAACAATCATCATGCCCAGCCGCGTTGCGCGGCACATGGACTCCGCTGGTGGGAGTTTGATCTCACCCGCTACGTCATCTGGACGCTCGAGAAGTGTGGCCTTGCTTGGAAAGTGGTCTGGCCTGCGAGGGAAACCAAAACTTCGACGGATCCTGCGCCTGACCGCGCGATAGTGGTTAGCTCACAAGCTGAGACGCTAGCCTGAATTTCCTACCCGAGATTCGGCGCCAGCCGCTTCTCAATTGCAGCGACCGGTTCGTCTCTCCTCGCGGCATAATCAACAACCTGGTCGCGTGCGATTTGTCCGACGCCAAAATATTTTGCCTCCGGATGCGAAAAGTAGAGACCACTCACACTCGCCCCGGGATGCATCGCAAACGATTCCGTTAGTTTGATGCCGGCGTTCTTTTCGGCGTCAAGCAAATCGAAAAGTGTTCGCTTCTCCGCGTGATCGGGACATGCGGGATAACCCGCTGCCGGCCGAATGCCGCGATATTTTTCGCGAATAAGATCGGCATGCGACAGATTTTCATCGTGCCCGAATCCCCACGCGATGCGCGCTTGCTTGTGCAAATACTCAGCGAACGCTTCCGCGAATCGGTCTGCCAGTGCCTTCGCTAAAATTGCGCTGTAATCATCGTGTGCAGCGGTAAACTCCTTCGCGAGTTCATCCGCGCCATGAATTGAAACGGCGAAACCGCCGAGATAATCCGCCGATTTCGGACTGTGGATTGCGGATTTGGGGTTTGATTTCGGCGCAACGTAATCTCCCAGGCAATGATTGAATTGCCCCGCGGGCTTCTGCATCTGTTGCCGCAAAAAATAGAATGTGGCGAGTCTCTCTCTTCTCGTTTCATCAGCGTAAAGATCGACATCGTCACCGACGGAGTTTGCCGGCCAAAAGGCATGGACGCCGCGCGCCGTCAGCAAATTCTTTGTGGCGATCTGTTCGAGAAGTTCTTGCGCATCGTCGAAAAGTTCGCGGGCCTGCTTGCCGATCACGGGATCATCAAATATCGCCGGGTAGCGGCCGCGCAGTTCCCAGACGTGAAAGAAGGGCGACCAGTCGATGTAGTCCTGAAGATCGACAATCGCTGGACAAACCGCCTGCGCTCCCATGAAGTCTGGCGTCGGTGGTTGGTAGGCATTCCAGTCTATCGGCGCTTGATTTGCGCGCGCTTCTTCCAGCGTCAGCAATTTTTTCCCGCGAGTCTTCGCGGAATGCTCCTCGCGCAATCGTGCGTAATCGCCACGCGTTTTCACATCGAACTCCGATTTCAATTGCTCGTTTAACAGAGAATTTACAACGCCGACCGCGCGCGACGCATCCACAACATGGACAATGCTTGCTCGATAATGCGGCGCAATTTTAACCGCCGTGTGAGCTCGGCTGGTAGTGGCGCCACCGATTAACAATGGCAGATCGAATCCCTCACGCTCCATTTCCTGTGCCACATGGACCATCTCATCGAGAGACGGCGTGATGAGTCCGCTCAACCCGATCGCATCCGCTTTCTTTTCGCGCGCTGTTTCTAAAATTTTCGCTGCCGGGACCATCACGCCAAGATCGACAACATCGTAGTTATTACATTGCAGGACGACGCCGACGATGTTCTTGCCGATGTCATGCACGTCACCTTTCACCGTTGCCATGACGATGCGTCCTTGTGGCTTCGCGCCCGCAGATTTCTCCGCTTCCATGAACGGCATCAGGTAAGCGACGGCTTTTTTCATTACACGGGCGCTTTTTACTACTTGTGGAAGAAACATCTTGCCCGAGCCGAACAAGTCGCCCACCACACTCATTCCGGCCATAAGCGGACCCTCGATAACATCGAGCGGACGTTTGGCTTTTTTTCGTGCCTCTTCCGTATCGATGTCGATGTAATCAACGATGCCTTTTATCAGCGCGTGCTTCAGACGCTCTTCCACAGTTTGCGTGCGCCATGCTTCATCTTTGATCGGCGTTTTGCCTTTGGTTTTTACCCTTTCCGCAAATTCGACCAGCTGTTCCGTCGCATCAGGGCGCCGGTTTAAGAGCACGTTTTCCACGCGCTCGCGCAATTCCGGCTCGATTTCTTCGTAAACTGCGAGCTGTCCTGCATTGACGATTCCCATGTCGAGGCCGGCGCCAATAGCATGAAAAAGAAATGCCGCGTGCATGGCTTCGCGCACCGTATTGTTTCCGCGAAACGAAAAAGAAATATTGCTTACGCCGCCACTTACGTGCGCACCGGGAAGATTCTCCTTTATCCAACGTGTTGCCTCGATGAAATCGACCGCGTAATTGCTGTGCTCTTCGAGACCGGTTGCGACAGTCAAAATGTTCGGATCGAAGATAATGTCATTTGCCGGGAAGTTCGCGCGCTTGGTCAAGAGGTCATAAGCCCGCGCGCAGATGTCGATCTTGCGGTCAAGAGAGTCTGCTTGGCCGCGCTCATCAAAAGCCATCACGATGACGGCCGCGCCATATTGCCGAATCAATCGTGCCTGTCGAAGAAATTCCTCCTCGCCGTTCTTCAAACTGATGGAATTGACGACGGCTTTGCCTTGCACGCATTTGAGGCCCGCCTCGATCACGCTCCACTTCGAGCTGTCGATCATGAGCGGAATGCGCGTGATTTCCGGTTCGCTGCCGAGCAGGCTCAGGAAACGGGTCATGGTCACTTCGGAATCGATCATTCCTTCGTCCATGTTTACATCGAGGATATTCGCTCCGCCCTTGACTTGTTGACGCGCAACCGCCAGCGCGCCTTCGAAATCGCCCGCCAGAATCAATTTCGAAAACTTGGGCGAGCCCGTGATGTTGGTGCGCTCGCCAATGACGACGAAACCCATCTCTGGCGTGATATTGAGCGGCTCGAGGCCCGAGAGTCGGAGAATCGCGGATTGCGGATGGCGGATTGGGGATTGAATTTGTCGCGGTTTGCAATCGCGCACGGCTTTGGTAATGGCGCGAATGTGTTCGGGTGTGGTTCCGCAACAGCCTCCAACCAGATTCAGCCAGCCGTTCTCCGCCCACTTGGCAACTTTAGGCGTAAAAGTTTTCGGCGTCTCCGGAAAACCAGTCTCGGATAACGGATCGGGCAGACCCGCGTTCGGATACGCGCTCATAAAGTACGGCGAAATGCGTGCGAGCTCTTCGACATACGGTTCCATTTCATCCGGGCCTAACGCGCAATTCAGCCCGACGATGAGCGGCTGCGCATGTGCGATCGAAATGAGAAACGCTTCCACGGTTTGACCGCTCAACGTTCGCCCGGAGCGGTCCGTCACCGTTCCGGAAATCATTAGCGGGACTTTCTTTCCGGTTTGTTCAAACACCTCCGCAATGGCAAAGAGCGCGGCTTTGGCGTTGAGCGTGTCGAAAATGGTTTCGACCAGCAAAAGATCGACATCTCCTTCGAGCAAGGCCTTGGCCTGATCGAAATAGGTCTGTTTGAGTTGATCAAACGTGACGGCGCGGAAAGCCGGATCGTTTACATCTGGCGACATCGACGCCGTCACGGGAAGGGGCCCTATGGATCCCGCAACAAATCGGCGAGTTCCTGTCCGAGCCGCAACGCGCTCCGCCGCCCGCCGGGCAATTTTAGCGGCCGCCAGATTCATCTCGTGCACGAGCGCGCGAAGATCGGGATCGTCCACGACGCGCTGGAAAAATTGCTGATTCTTGCGACCGCCTTGGGGTTCGCCGACAAAGAGAAAATCGTGCAGCCCGATGGTCGTACCGCTGAACGTGTTGGTCTCGATGATATCGGCACCGACTTCGAGGTATTGCGTGTGGATTTCCTCGATGACTTCCGGCTTTGTCAGAAGAAGAAGCTCGAGGCTGCCCTTGAGATCTTTACCTCTCCAATCGCGAAACCGTTTTCCGCGATAATCGGCCTCGGAAAGTTTGTAACGCTGGAGCATCGTGCCCATCGCGCCGTCGAGCACGACGATGCGTTCGCGCAAAAGCGATTCCAGCGGATGCAAATCGGAGGACGACATGATTGTCCGGGAACTAAACGATGTTTCCCCTCGTGATCAAGAAACAAATTGACGCATCATGATATGTAGATGTGTCCTATTTTGCCTTCAAACCACGAATAAACACGAATGTACACGAATCTGACAGGCCGGTGTAGAGACGGTCGCGGCGGCGACCGCAACGCCTTTTTGGATCTGCGCGTGAAGACACGCGCCGCTACAGCAATATTAGTGTTTATTCGCGTTGATTAGTGGTTAGCCGTTTTAGTCTCTCCAGAAACGACTCGCCTTGCTGGCCGATCTTCTCTTCCAGCCGTCCGGTCGCAATCGCAGCAGGCCTACGGTTCCGTTCCGTTCTCGTGCCGGCAAGTGCGTCGGGAAAGGATCGCAAAAGCAGGTCTCAACCCAGATCGCCACTGCCTTTTCGTTTACGCGCGCCTGCTTTATCTCCTGCAGGTACTCGTCATAGGCGATGGACCCGCGCGGCCGAGTGTGCCCTCGCCGATTGCGCGAACGAACGCGCATTCCTTTCGGGGTTTTACCTAGCCCTTAGCACTTGGCGGCGCATGTGCTCCCCAGAACACATTCTCAGCGCGCTCCCCGGAAACGCTTACGGGGCGATGCGGTCGGTCAGTGTGTCGTTATGGAAAGCGGTATGGTCGCGTAAACGGAGCCAACCACCCGCCTTTTTGCCCGTCTGCGCCACGTTGTTTTTCTCGTTCGTGGCAAAGTCCTCCCACGAATTATAACGAGCGATGGTTAGAAACGTCCAGGGGCCGCCTTCCAGATGCTGCATCAACACATTGCCGCTGCTCGCATCGGCTGGTCGGCTGGGCGGTTCACTGAGCATCTTCTCCAAGTCGCCACGATGCCCGGGAGCAGGGCGATAAACAGAGACAACGTACGCCGAGCCCGACGTCTTGGCTCCTGAGTCGCCGTCAATACCCATGGCGCGGGTGAATTCCTCCCACGATGGGCCGTTGACAAAAGTATCGTTGTGCCACTCGCTCAAGTCGCGCTTGTCCGGAGGCACAGCAGTGCCGGCGGCTTCCACGGTGGCTTTTGTGCCGAGATGCTCGATGACAACGTAATCCCACGCGTCACCATCCTGATGGCGAAGGACAAGAAAATGTCCTGGCATGGGCGCATTGGGATCCGGCGTTTTGAGCCAATCGCCCAACTGAGCGGCCTTGCCGAGAGCGGCTTTGGTGAAATGGACATGGTAAACGTCCGTTCGTTTGTCGGCTCCGGCAACCGCGGCTTTCTCACTTGCCGTGGACTCTGGTGAGCCCTGAGCCTGAACGAATGCAACAGGTGACAGGATAAGTGATGTGGTCGCGAGAATGGCTGTGATTGAATTCATGATATTTTTTGTTTTGTAATTTTATTTCAGGTTGAACGAAAGCGGAGTCTTATGCGG
>QHMQ01000022.1 GCA_003217835.1 Verrucomicrobiota bacterium | reverse complement strand
CCGCAGCTCTTTTGGTTCAGATGGTGCCGGCGAAATGTCTACGTCGTTTATTTCGTCTGCATGTGCGTGAACGCCGGCATGTGGTTCGAGCGCTTCATCATTATCGTCGGGGGCTTGCATCGCGACTTTCTTCCCTCTTCCTGGGGAATGTTTTATCCGACTTGGGTGGACATCTGGACATACATCGGCACACTCGGGATTTTCACTTCGCTTTTTCTGCTCTTTGTCCGTTTTCTGCCCATGATCGCGATGTCGGAAGTGAAGACCGCTGTGCCCGAGGCGGACGCGCATTATGCTTCGCCAGCTGGGATTCAGTCGGCAACTGGTAGAGGAAAGGAGCGCTCACGGTGAGGACTCCTGCCGGTCACAAAGTGTATGCAATGGCTGCGGAATATCCGAGCGCGGCCGCGCTTTACGAAGCGGCCAAACGGGTCCGGGACGCTGGTTTCAGACGCTGGGATGTGTATTCGCCGTTTCCGATCCATGGAATGGATGAAGCCATGGGATTAGGAAAATCCTGGTTGAGTGGATGGGTTTTGTTTGGCGGAGTTTCCGGCTTGCTCACCGCTGCCTTAATCGAATTTGGTCCGTCGTCGTTTCTCTATCCGCTCGATGTGCACGGCAAACCGACAAATTTTTTCACCGTCCCGGCATTTTTCCCAATCATGTTCGAATTGACGGTGCTCTTCGGGGCGTTTGCCGCATTTTTCGCGATGTTCACCATGAACGGATTGCCGCGTTGGTATCATCCCATGTTCAACTGGGAACGGTTTATGCGCGTGACCAACGACGGATTTTTCCTGGCGATTGAAGCACGCGATCCGCGTTTTACCGAAACCGGTGTACGCGACCTACTCGAACAAAGCGGCGGGCAGCACATCACGATCGTCCACGAGGAATAACATGCTGCGCGGATTTCTCTTAATTTCTCTTTTGTTCACGATCGCGATTATTGCCGTGTTCGGATTTCGGGGACAAAAAAGCACCGGCTCACCTCTCGAGATTTTTCCAGACATGGTGCGTCAGATGAAAGTGCGCGCACAAGCGCCACTCAACTTTTTTGCAGATGGTCGAGGCGCGCGTTCGCCAGTGGCCGGCACAGTTCCAATCGGGTATGAGATGCCAAAGGCCGAAACGATCGCTACGCCGGTTAGCGTCGCCGCCACAGCCGAGCCGCCCCAGACGCATCCGCGAGTCGGCTTTAGTGTCGGCACCGATTATTACGACACCGGCAAAATGGGCAACAATTGGGGAACAGGTATTCCGCTGGAAGTCACGCGCGAGTTGATGGAGCGTGGGCAGCAGCGTTTCAACATCACTTGCGCGATGTGTCATGGCGCCACCGCTGCGGGCAACGGAATTGTCAAGCAACACGGGCTCGCGACCGTCGTGACTCTCCAGGATGAACGGATCCGCAAAATGGCTGACGGCGAGATTTTCAATACGATCACCAACGGCAAAAACACAATGATGGCTTACGGGCCGAACATCATTGTCGCTGATCGCTGGGCGATCATTGCTTACCTGCGCGCCTTACAGCGAAGTCAAAACGCGGCAATTGCGGATGTTCCCGAGGAGCGCCGCGCCGAGCTGGAAAAAAAATGAGCGAACGTTCACAAGTCGTTCCGACGCCGGAAGGCGAATATTTTGAACGGGACCGTTTTGCGGGCCTCTCGTTCCTCCTTGGATTGATTGCCTTTGTGGCGCTGACGCTCTGCGTTGTCGGCGCAATCGTGAATCCGCATCAGTTCAGTTATTCATGGCTCTTTGCCTTTGCATTTTTCTTCACACTCTGCGTCGGCTGTTTTTTCTGGACAATCGTCCACCATGCTACGGACGCCGAATGGTCAGTTGTTGTGCGACGTCAGTTGGAAAATCTCGCGGCGTTGCTGGGAGTATTGGCGATTCTCTTCGTGCCGATCCTCCTCCTCCGTCACCACCTTTACGCGTGGATGGATATCCCGACCGGAGAGGAGGCTTCACTCGATTCCAAACGCGCTTATCTCAATTGGAATTTCTTTCTTGGGCGCACCGTGCTCTTCTTCGCCTTTTTTATATTCGCATCGCTCTCTTTGCGACGGCTCTCGGTCCGGCAGGACAAAGACGGAAATCCGCGGTTCACGATCTGGATGCGCAAGGTCGCGTTTATTAGTCTGCCGATGTTTGCGCTTTGTCTTACCTTTGGCGCATTCGATTGGCTGATGAGCCTGAACTATCACTGGTTCTCAACCATGTTCGGCGTTTACATCTTTGCGGGCGCGGCCGGCAGCTCGATGTCCCTGCTCGTGCTGGTGATCACGGCTCTGCGTCAGGCTGGCTACTTGAAGGACGTCATCACGCTCGAGCATTACCACATCATGGGGAAATGGATGTTCGCCTTCTGCGTTTTTTGGGCCTACATCGGGTTCGGCCAATACATGCTCATCTGGTACGCAAACATGCCGGAGGAGACCGAATATTTTATCACGCGGAACACCGAGTCGTGGTGGGCCTTGAGCATGCTCCTGGTCGTTGGACGTTTCTTCGGGCCATTTGCGATTTTACTTTTGCGCTCGATTAAAAAAGAGCCGCACCGGCTTTGCTACGTCGCGGGATGGATTGTCTGCATGCAAATGCTCGACATGTACCTCATCGTCTTGCCCGCGTTGCACGGCACCGGCGTGCACGTGAGCATCTGGGACTTGGTTTCGCTCATCGCTGTCGGCGCAACCCTCGGTTTCGTTTATTTGCGAGTCGTGCCGAGGACCTCTCTCTTTCCCATTCGCGATCCGCGCTTGATTGAATCTCTGAAATTGACGAACTGAAAATGCCTGACGCGGAATCTCTTCGCCAAGTTGCCCAATCGCGCGCTCCGTTGTCTACGTGGGTTGGGATAGTGCTCCTTTTTGCGCTTTTCGGTGTAATCGTCCTCGCCATCATTGGTCCTGCGCCGCGTGGCAGCTCTTATGAGGAAACGCGAGCGAAAAAACGCGTAGAAGTTCTAAAAACCACGCGCGATGAGGCGACAAAGGCGCTCACCACCTACGGTTGGATCGACAAGAACAAAGGCACTGCTCATATTCCGATTGATCGCGCAATGGAATTAACTGTTGCCGAACTGGCGCAGAAAAAACCAGCGCCGGCTGGGCCAATCGCTGCGGCGGAGACTCAAGCTGCAGCTGCTCCTGCGAACGCTGCTGCACCCCCTGCAGCTCCGTCTGCATCGCCGCAGCCGAGCGGCACACCGAAACCTGCTCCAGTTGCAGGTCCTACTTCAGAGATTCGCCGCCAGCCGGCCGCGGCTATCAATCCGCCAAGCGCTCCGCCGGGAACACAACCAGGCGTGTCGGCCCCGCCCACTCGCTCGCCTCCGCCGCCCGCGGCCGCGCAACCAAATCCCGGCGGCTCACCGCCAGCGAATCCCACGGCTTCGCCAGCCGGATCTCCATCACCGGTTCCGGAAAAAACGCCATGAGCATTATGATTTCGCCGCGAATGATATGAACGCCTCTGGAATTCCGTTGAAAGAACCATCGGTTTCCGCCGCTGCCGCCGATGCCGAACAGGTGGAGCGCGCTCTGATCGACGCGTCAACACGCGTGCCGGTCTTGATGTTTTACGCTTCGGCGATGGCCTGGTTAATCATCGGCACACTGCTAGCTGGTTTTGTTTCATTCAAGCTGCACACGCCCGATCTGTTTTCAGACATCAGTTTTTTGACGTGGGGCCGTGTGCGACCCGCGCACATGAACGTAATGGTTTATGGCTGGGCATCGATGGCCGGGATAGGCACCGCAATTTGGCTGATGGCTCGGTTGTGCCGGACGGTTCTGCGATATCCGCTGCTGCTGGTGGCCGGGGCTGGGTTTTGGAATCTGGGTGTTTTGCTGGGTGTAGGCGGAATTCTCCTCGGCGACAGCACCGGCTATCAATGGCTCGAGTTTCCGCATTACGCCGCGATCATTCTTTTCGTCGCTTACACGCTCATTGCTTCATGGGCGGTGCTCATGTTTCGCTTTCGGCGCGGCGAACAAATTTACATTACGCAATGGTATTTGCTCGGCGCGTTTCTCTGGTTTCCATGGCTCTACGCGGCTGGCCAGTTGATGCTCTTCGTCGTGCCGGTCCAGGGAGTCTTGCAATCGGCAGTGGGCTGGTGGTACGCAAATAATCTGCTCTTTCTCTGGTTCGGGGCGATTGGTCTCGGCACGGCCTATTACATGATCCCCAAAGTGATCGGACGCCCTGTTTACAGTTATCATCTGGCAACCATCGGCTTTTGGACCTACGCACTCTTCTCGAGTTGGACAGGGATGCAGCGACTCGTCGATGGACCGTTTCCGGCCTGGATGGTCACCGCCAGCATTGCTGCAACCATCCTCACAATAATCCCCGTCGCCACTGTTGGCCTCAATCATCACATGACGATGCAGGGTTATTTTCCGCTCCTGCGCTACAGCCCCACGCTGAGGTTCACAGTATTTGGCGCGATTTCTTACACCGTCTTTAGTGTGGTCGGCGTGCTCATTTCCCTCCGCTCTGTAGCGCGCTACGTAAACTTCACGCAAGCGAGCATCGCCTATTCGCATCTCGGTCTTTACGCGTTCTTCACCATGGTGATTTTCGGTTCGATGTACTACATTGTGCCGCGATTGGTGGGGCGCGAATGGCGCTACGCGTCGCTGATCAAACTGCATTTCTGGGCGTCGGTATATGGCATCGGGCTAATGACACTGATGCTGCTCGCCGGCGGTTTCCTCCAAGGCGAAAACATGGAAAACCCCTCGCTAGCTTTCAGCGAGACCACGGAAACCGTGCTTCCCTATCTGCGCGGACGCAGTCTTGCTGGTATTTTGCTGACTGCTTCGCATTTTATCTTCGCTTATCATTTCGGGCTAATGCTTTTCGGACTGGGTCGAACATCGACCGTCCCAACGTTCCTGAATCCAGTTGAGGCGGAGGGTCCTGAAACGCATTTATGAAAGGACTCGCCCCGCTCTTCCTCGGAATTTTTGGCACGTTCGCTTTCTCATGGGTGGGACTGACCCTCATCCCAAATTGGCAAATCGGGCATCTTGATCCGCAAATGGAAGAGGACGGCAGCGACGCTTATCCTCAACCGCAATCGGGAATGGTCGAGCGGGGCCGGCGCGTTTACGCCGCAAACGGCTGCATCTACTGTCACAGCCAGCAAGTTCGCGCCGATTACGCGGCCGACGATATCGAGCGAAAATGGGGCGGCCGCCGCAGCGCACCGCGCGATTACATTTTTGAGCGACCGGTATTCCTCGGGAAAATGCGTATGGGCCAGGATCTTTCGAACATTGGGGCGCGTGCGCCAAAAGAAGAGGAAAATGCGCCTGCGTCACCCGCCGGAGCCGCAAATCCTGCAGCCTCGTCCGCGCCGCAGGGCGGCGCACCAGCGCCAGGCGCTGCTCCGTTCGGCGCAAATCCAAGTCCTCCAGCAAACGCCGGTTCGCCGCCCCCAGGTGCACCAGCTCCCAAAGCAGCTGCATCGCCTCCACCGGGCGGTTCTCCTCCGGCAGCCGCCGGATCGCCAACAGCGGCTTCCGCTGCATCGGCGCCGCCCGCCACAGGCGCAGCTCCCGCGGGATCGCCTGGGCAACAACCAGCCGCCGCGCCACCGTCCAGTCCGGCACCGCCTGGAGCAAATCAAAACCCTTCGCCAACGAATGCTGGTTCGCCCGCTCAAAATCCATCTCCGGCCGCAGCCGCCCCGCCTGCAAAATCGACATCGGCGCCGTCTGCCTCACCGGCGCCAAGCATGCCAGCATCTCCGGGTCCGAATGCGCCCCGCGCTTCGCCATCTCCGGCCGCTGCGGCAAATGCAAGTCCGGCCGCGGGAGCGCCGTGGCCTGTGCAGACGAGCGGTGAACCACCGATGTATTCCGCTGCCTGGCAGCATCGGCATCTTTATTCACCGCGCAGTATCAACGTCGACTCGAACATGCCGTCTTATCGTTTTCTTTATCAAACGCGCCGCATCACTGATGCGCCTTCGGATGATGCCTTAAAGCTTACCGGGTCCGAGGCGCCGCCGGAAGGTTGGGAGATCGTCCCTACGTACGACGCGAAATGTCTCGTCGCTTATTTGATGTCGCTCAATCAATCGCATCCGCTCAAAGAAGTCAGATCAGCCGCGCCAGCAGCCCCAGCACAGTCGCCGGCAGCGCCATCGGCGTCGCCCGCTCCACCAAAATGACGACGCAATGAACGAGGAAACTGCGAAATCGGCATCCCCCATTGGCCAGGGAATGGATTACGGGGAACAGGCAGACGTGCAGCAGGTGCACGCTGCCGTTCAGCGCGAAAAACGGGAACCCCGCGTCGGCGCCGAACCGCTCTCAATCTGGTTGATCGCAGTGTATGGACTGGCGGTGTTTTTTGGCGGTGCCTATCTGGGTCGTTACTCCGGAAACTTTAGCGGTGATGCGCTCGATCCGTACGGCGGCGAGCCACAGGCGATGAAAAAGGCCGCCGGACCTCAAGGCGAACAGCAGCAAGCAGAACTTTCGCCGCGCGACCGCGGTAAAAAGATTTTCGCTGCGAATTGTCAGACTTGTCATCAAGCCAACGGCCTCGGCGTCGCTGGTCAATATCCGCCGCTGGCGGGTTCGGAGTTTACAACCGGCGGCTCGCGTCGACCGGCCATGATTGTTCTCAAGGGTTTGCAAGGTCCTGTCACAGTCAAAGGCCAAAAATTCGGCACCGCGGTAATGCAACCCTGGGACAAAACATTGACCGACCAAAAGATCGCCGATGTCCTCACCTACGAGCGGAGTGAGTGGGGGAACAGTGCCAGCCCGGTTACGGCCGAACAAGTTGCCGCTTTGCGCAAGGAACTGGCCAATCACCCGGAGTCGTTCGGTGAACATGATATACTCGCGGTTCCCGACGAGGATCTTCCCGGCGGTGCACCCGCGGGCGCTGCGCCGCCAAAACCTGGCGAAGCTGCAAAACCGGGCGAATCACCGAAACCGCAAGGATAGCGCGGACGCGTCTCGCGTTCGCGACCAAGCGGAGCGTTCTTCTTGCCGGTTTAAACGCTTGGCCTTTTCGCGCGTCTGGAGCTGGATCGGGATGACTTGCATCGCTCATTCGCTCGTCGTGGAACTGTAGAAGCGGAGTGTCGCGCGCGATTTTTTCGCAGCCGACACAGCTGTCGCTACAGCAGAGCTTCGAAATACATGTACGTCGGCCGGCTTTTTTCAGGCGCAGAGCGGCCGTTGCAGTTGGTCACCGCGATAACCTAACGCAGGACAATATGTTTCCGATTCAGGATTCGGTGCCGAGCCGTTCGGTGCCGGTAGTCACACGCGCGCTGATTTTTATCAATGTGATCGTGTTCTTCTTTGAATTGATGCTTCCCCAGCAGTCGATCGACCAAGTGTTTTATCTCTTCGGCATCGTTCCGGCACGTTTCACTCATCCGGAATGGGCCGCCTATGTTGGTTTCCCCGTGGACAGTTATTGGCCGCTTTTGACCTATCAATTTTTACACGGCGGCTGGCTGCACATCATTTTTAACATGTGGACGCTCTGGATCTTCGGCGACAACGTTGAAGACCGGATGGGGCCGGTGCGATTTGCGATTTTCTATCTACTCTGCGGTGTAATCGCCGGGCTGACTCAGTTGCTAACAAATCCGGATTCGACGGTTCCGTCAGTTGGCGCCTCAGGCGCGATTGCGGGCGTACTCGGCGCCTACCTCCTGCTTTTTCCAACCGCCCGGCTGGTGGTCATGTTTCCTATTTTCTTTTTTCCCTTCTTCTTTATCTTGGATTCTGGTTCTTCAGCCAATTGTTCAGCGGGACGTTTGCCTTGGCCGGACCGCAGCAAGTCGGCGGGATCGCATGGTGGGCACACGTCGGTGGATTTCTTAGCGGAATGCTTCTGTGCTGGTTGTTTGTCCGTCGCCGCCGGCAATTGCAACCGGATGAGTACGGCGTCGAATGGGCGTGGGAGCCGCGGTCCCGTTGAATAATAAAGAGAGTAAAATGGATATTTTCTGGCTGTTTTTCATGCTGTCGGCCCTGCAACCGTTGATCAAACAGAAGTTACTGGAAGCATCGCGGAAGCGCTTGATTG
>QHMQ01000021.1:3060-8815 GCA_003217835.1 Verrucomicrobiota bacterium | reverse complement strand
AGCGGACGCACTCAACTATTGATTTTGTCGTGACAGCAAGGGCACAACGAGATGAGCGATTTATGCGCGCGGCGCTGAAAGAAGCGGAAAAAGCACAAGGACACACGAGTCCCAATCCGGCTGTCGGTGCGGTTCTTGTGATTGATAATCGGATTGTGGCAAGAGGCCACCATCGAAGAGCAGGCCATGACCACGCTGAGGTCGAATGCCTTCGCAACTTCGCCGACGACGTGCCTGCTCGCGCCACGCTTTACGTTACTCTGGAGCCCTGCTCCACGGTTGGTCGCACGGCCCCCTGCACGACCGCGATCATCAGGGCCGGTATAAAGAACGTCGTTGTCGGGACGGCAGACGTAAATCCTCGTCACTTTGGGAAAGGCATTACGCAGCTACGAAATGCAGGCGTCAAAGTGCGTGATGGCATTTTGGCCGAGGAGTGCGCGCGCCTTAACGAAGGTTTCAATAAGTGGATTGTCACTGGGCGACCTTTTGTGATTGCAAAATGCGGCATGAGTCTCGATGGCCGATTGACACGGCCTCCCGATGAGCCTCGCTGGATCACAGATTCTGCCGCTCGTCGTAACGCGCACCAGCTTCGCACTCGGGTAGACGCAATTCTTATCGGAGCACAAACGCTTCGTGTGGACAACCCGCGATTGACCGTGCGTGGTACGCGCCACGCGCGACAACCATGGCGAATTGTGCTGACCCGATCTGGAAATCTGCCATCGCACGCATGTCTGTTTTCCGATCGGCTATCAGCACGAACACTGGTGTACAAACGCAAGTCGCTCGGTGCTGTCCTCAAGGATTTGGGCAAAAAAAATGTGACAAGCGTGCTGATTGAAGGCGGTGGAGAAGTGCTCGGTCAAGGGCTCGATGCCCGTCTAATTGATAAGCTCCAGCTTTACCTGGGTCCGATTTTGACAGGAGGACCCGTAATCGCATTTTCAGGCCGCGGAGCCAATGCTGCGCAGACTGCAATCCACCTCGACGCCGTCTCTTACCGGCGGATTGGCAAAAGCATCTGTGCTACAGCTTATCCCAAAACCATCTCCCCCGAAAAAATTCAGAAACTCCTCGTAGTACCTACTGTTTAATCAGTGGGAGGAAAATTATATGAATTGGAAAAAACTTCTCTTAATTGGGTTGGTGGCAAGTGGATTTGCTTTTACAGCGACGCCGCGTTCGGACGCTGGCGTGTCGGTCGGAATCGGATTTGGGTTCCCGGTTGGGTATGGCTATGGCTACCCGGGCTACGGATATGGCTATTATCCGTATGGGTATTATCGACCGTATCCGTACTATGGCTACTATGGGGGGCCTTCATTCTACTGGTCCGGCGGGCATCGAGTCTACTACCGCCACCATCGTCACCATTACTACCGCCATCGGTACTACTAAGCTGACGTAGAAGAGTAAAATCCGCTGAGCTGGCTCGGAATCCGAGCCAGCTCATTTTTTTATGACAAGAGCCAGTTTTTTAGCTAGGCGTAGCGCGCATTATCGATTCCTCGGGAGGGTTAAACTCCCCTTACTTGCGAGATTTGGGCGACTCCGTGGGTTTCGCTGTGGGGCCGTTCGATTGCGGAGGTTGGAATTCTTTTTTTAACTGTTGAATCAAAGCTGGCAGTTGCTGCTGTCGCTCAGTCTCGATTTGCTGCCGGAGCCCTTGTTCGATTTTGCGGCGCTCTTGAATGTAACGGGACTCAAACAAATCACGCCTTTCTGGATCCAACAGGAGGCCGGAATCGTGTAGGGCAGCTTCAGTTTCACGTCTGATTCGCTCTCGTCGCAAATTCTCTCGCTCGCGCATGATCTGGCGCTCCTGCGGGCTCATTCGCATCCAACGCTCGGCATTTCGCCGGAAAATTTGCCGATCCGCCGGCGGAAGCGAAGACCATCGCTCACGCACACTCTGTGCCGGTGGACGCCGGGCAGGTCCAGCCCCAGGGCCTGGGCCTGCCCTTCGCCCATTAGTCCGCTGCGGCTGCGCTTGTGCCAAAGCGCAGGACGAGGCGAAGATCGACAACGTAATGATTATCTTTACAAAGTTGGCTTTTCGTCCCACAGGCTGTTTTCATCCAAAACGAGCAATTCATCCAGATCAGCGACAACTTCGTAATCTTGTGGATCGATTTTTGCCACCACATCTGGCTCTCCCTCGGAGGTCTTCTGTGACACAGGATGATGAATGACGATTGCCGTTGCCATCAGGGCAATTGCCACGGCAGATGCCGGGATGAGTCTGCGCAAGCCAAGCCATTTTCGCATCCGCTCGGAGCGGCTTCCATCTTGCCGGACTTGTCTCGCAATGTTGCGGGCGAAAAATGGCGAAAGCTCGGGCTCGGCCGTGTGGTCGAGGAGGTCCCACAATTCCTGGTCATCTTCACGTTTCATATTGTCTCCGTGAAATTGAACTGATTGCAGCTCTGAAAGTTGCGCTCGAAAAGAATTCCGAGAGTCCCGGTATTACAGTTCGGGGGCTTCAAGGAAACCTTCAAGCTGTCGGATACGGGTCGGATGGCGCATTTTTCGCAGTGCTTTCGCTTCGATCTGGCGAATGCGCTCCCGCGTGACCTGAAACTGTCGGCCTACTTCCTCGAGCGTTCGGCTGTATCCATCGACCAACCCAAACCGTTGCTCGAGCACTTGGCGCTCACGTTCAGTCAGAGTCTCGAGCACATCCTTGATTTTCTCCTTCAACAAAACGATGGCAGTCATATCGCTCGGGTTTTCGGCGCCCTTATCCTCGATAAAGTCGCCAAAATTGGTTTCTTCGCTCTCGCCTACGGGCGATTGGAGCGAGATCGGCTGCTGCGCCATCTTCAAAACCGCGCGGACGCGATCCACTGGTAATAGTACCTCTTCCGCTACCTCGTCCGGCGTAGGCTCGCGACCGTATTCCTGAACGAGCTGTTTTTGCACACGCATTAACTTGTTGATCGTCTCAATCATGTGAACGGGAATCCGGATGGTGCGCGCCTGATCGGCGATCGATCGTGTAATGGCCTGGCGGATCCACCATGTCGCGTACGTGGAAAACTTATAGCCACGCCGATATTCGAACTTCTCGACCGCCTTCATCAGTCCCATGTTTCCTTCCTGAATTAAATCGAGAAACGAGAGGCCGCGGTTGGTGTATTTTTTTGCGATCGAAATAACAAGGCGCAGGTTGGCTTCCACCATTTCGGTTTTCGCTCGCAATGCCTGGCGCATCCAACCTTTCAGCGCCTGGTACTGCTCGGCATATTCACCAAGCGAAAGCCACAGGTTCTTTTCCAGGTCGCGAACTCTATTCCCAAGTTGTAAACATTTTCTCTTCTCGCGCGGGCGTTTCGCTAACTCGGTCTGAAGATAGAGTGAGGTGTGGTAGGCCTCATCCGCCAGGTGAACAAATTCTTCCGTGACTTTTTGCTTGAAATAGAAATGGGGGTAAAACCTTTGCAGCGAAGCCATCGCTCTTTGCACAGATCTGAGCTTCTTTGTTCGTTTTTTTGAAGAATTGTGCGACAGTTGGGAGTATTGTTGAGTAATCGAGGCGCTCGATTGTTCCACCTGTTTGCACAAGCGGGGAAGCTTCTTCATGTAGCGTTCCCGGCTCTCGATTTTTTTGTCGAGAATGACGCGATCAAACCTTTCGCGGCCTTCGGCGAGTTTCCTGGCTAGATCGAGGTGTGCTCGCGCTATAAAGCCGAACCGGTTGATGTGCTTCTGCACCATGTTTTCGGCTTCCTCGATCCGTTTGGAAATTTCCACTTCCTGCTCTCGGGTCAACAGAGGGACTTGGCCCATTTGTTTGAGATACATCCGCACCGGATCGTCGAGAATATCGAGCTTGGCCTCGGGTTTCTCTTCCTCTTCCTCCTCTTCCTCCGCGTCTTTTTTCCCGTCCTTATAGCGATCCACCTCAGAAGCTTCGATAATGTTGATCTCCATGCGACGCAGCCGCGTAAGAATGAGATCGAGCTCGTCGGCGTCAGTGATCCCCTCGGGCAACGCCTCGTTCAGATCGTCAAATGTGAGATAGCCTTGTTCTTTCGCCAGTTTAATCAGTTCGCGAATGCGAGCCTGGATTTCAATCGCCGAATGCAGATGCGCCACCGTCATTTCGCTCTGCGGCTTTGCCAGCTGTTGGCCATTGCGCCGCTGACTTCGGACGAGAGCGATACGTCTGGCTTTGGTAGCGATTTTTGGCTGTCTCCTCAGATTTCGCCGGAGCGCGGACACCTTATTTATCGAACGACGGCGAAGCTGTCTCGTCTTAAGCCGTCGCGGCGACGACTGTCGAGTTCCTCCCTTTCGTTTCGAATGCCTGGCCAAGATTGTGCGGTTAAGGATTTGACTAAGACTTTCGATCTACCGTCCGGGATCGACAACTAATTGTCGGTCGCGCGGGCAGGCTCGGAAAGTTCGTGGAGCTGCTCTTGCAGGTCAAGGATTTGTTTCTGCAAATTCACTACGTCGCCGGTGCCGAGCTGCGCAAGTTTTATTCGGTCCTTCGCCACTTCGAGGCGGCGGCGCAACACGGTTTGACGAATGCCGAGCCACCATTCCCCCACCATCGTTCCGGCATTAGGCGGCACTTTTTGCAACAACCACGAAGAAACCAGTCCCTCGTCTTCTGGGGAGAGCGTGGCCATAAAAGTGTTGAGCGAGGCTGCGTCAGTTGGGCGCAAATCGCTTTCGAGAACCCGGACCAGAATTTCCGCATCTGGCACTTGCTCTAGAATCTCGCGCCAGTTCTGCCCGCGAAGAAATTCTCGCGCGGTCTCATCTCGCAACGCCAGGAGGCAAAGCATTGCGACGTCATGGCGCGGGCTTGGAGAAGCCTGAGAGCGCGGAGGTTCCGACGCAGAAACCTGTTCGCGTCTTTGTTTTGGCAGGAGTGTTTCAAAATCCGTATGGGAGACACCAAGCCGCGCGCTCGTTTTGCTCACGACCTCGCCGCGTAAAAGCGGGTCGTGCACCCGCGAGATTGTTTCAGCCATTTTGCGCGCAAGCTGCATCTTCGCGCCTAACGAATTCAAATCAGTGGTCGCGACTTCGCGCTTTATCCAATAGTCAAAGAAATCGCATGCTGCCGCGACGCGTTTCTCAAATTCCTCTTTTCCTTCCCGTCGAACGAGCGAGTCAGGATCTTCACCGGCGGGCATCTCCGTAACCCGCACGATCAAATCGTTTTGAAGCAGTGCATCGAGAGATCGCTCAGCCGCCCTTTTCCCTGCAACGTCCGCATCGAAACAAAGAACCACTTCGTTCACAAACCGCTTTAAAAGCCGCGCCTGGCTCTCCGTAAACGCGGTCCCCTGCGGCGCGACGACATTCGTGATTCCCGCTTCGAACAAACTGATTAAATCGAGCTGCCCTTCGCACACGATTGCGCAATTCGCCTCGATCAGCGCACGCTTGGTTTTGTCGAGACCAAAAAGGACGCTGCCCTTTCGAAAAAGCGACGTCTCAGGCGAATTTAGATATTTTGCGCTTTCTGTTTCGCTTTGCAGGACACGCCCGCTAAACGCGATAACTTCGCCGACGTCGTTGCAGATCGGAAACATAATCCGCCCACGAAAGCGATCGTATGACGTGTGACCAGGAATCCCACCTGCATCATCCCTGGTTTTGACCAGACCGCTTGCAATGAGATCGCGCGCGTTATAGCCGCGCTCGCGGGCCCAGCTGCCAAACGCATCCCATTCTTCAGGCGCATAACCGAGCTGCCATCGTTTTGCGATCTCTGCCGTGATCCCGCGTT
>QHMQ01000021.1:0-3052 GCA_003217835.1 Verrucomicrobiota bacterium | reverse complement strand
ATTCCCTCTTAATCAGATTTTCGTGAAACCAGGCGGCAGCTTCCCCATGCACCTGCAACAAGATGTGGCGGGCTTCAATGTGTCGATCTTCGGCTCCGATTGGACCCCGTTCTTCGATCACCGGAATGCCGGCGCGCCCCGCGAGTTTGCGTACGGCTGAAGGAAAATCGACGTGCTCGTAATCCATCACAAAACGGAAGACGCTTCCGCCCACACCGCATCCAAAGCAGTGGAAGGTTTGTCGCTGCGGGCTCACGTGAAATGATGGCGTTTTCTCCTGATGAAATGGGCAAAGTGCCCTGAAATTCGCTCCCGCCCGCTTCAGCGGAAAATAAGAACCGATCACCTCGACGATGTCGTTCGCGGCGGCAATCTGTTCGATGGTTTCGGATGGGATTGTTCCCATGAGTGTTGGATTTTTCGCTCGTTTGGTTTGGGAAGCGATGTCAAACTTACGCAATGCTTGGTCGCTTTCCAAATATGAGAAAATTATTGTCGATCTTCGCCTTGATTTCCTGCTTGGGAGGAATGGAGGCGGCTTCGGCGCGAGACGTTATTCACAAAGGCGACATAGTCGTGGTCCCTCTCCGCGGCGAAGTTTCACCTTCGCTCCTGACGTTTCTCCGTCGAACCGAAAAGGCAGCCGAAAACAGCGGCGCGTCGGCGATTATTTTTGAAATGAATACTTACGGCGGACGCCTCGACAGTGCGGCAGAAATAACGAGCGCGCTTAACCGCGCTACGATCCCCACGTACACATTTATCAACTCAAATGCGGGTTCGGCTGGTTCGCTTATCGCGCTAGCTACACAGCATATCTACATGGCGCCGGTTAGCGCGATTGGTGCCGCTGCGCCCGTTTTGCCAACGGGAGAAGATCTTCCACTAACCGAGCGTGAGAAGACGATTTCGTACTGGACGGCTCTGATTCGAAGTTCCGCCATTAAAAACGGACACAATCCCGATATCGGTGAAGCGTTCATGAACAAGGACAAGGAAGTAAAAATCGGGGACCGCGTGATTCATCCGAAAGGAACGGTACTGACTTTGAGCGCGCAGGAAGCGACAGAAAAAATCAATGGCAAACCATTGCTGGGCGATGGCATCGCCGCTTCGATTGTCGATCTAACGCAAAAAGCCGGACTCAAAGGCAACATCGTTTCGCTTAACCCCAGCGGCTTCGAGCAACTCGCCTTTTGGATCACTGCGCTCGCACCATTGCTGTTGCTGGGAGGAATTATCGGCGCCTATCTTGAATTCAAGATCCCTGGGGCAAGTTTGCCGGGAATTATTTCAGCGACTTGTTTTGCGCTATTCTTCCTCGGTCATTATCTGGCCGGCCTGGCCGGCTGGGAAGTGGTTGGGCTGTTTGTTTTGGGCGTAGTGCTCGTCTTAATCGAAATCCTCTTTTTCGCTCATAGCACGATCGTATTCGGAGTTATCGGTGTTTTTCTAATGCTAACGTCGTTGCTCTGGGCGATGATCGATCGTTACCCTGGCGAAACATTTTTTCCGACGGGCCGCATGCTCGCCATTCCACTGCTCAATCTTTTTCTCGCGATAGCGGCGGCAGTAATTGTAATCGCGATCCTCGCTCGCTTCCTGCCGCGCACCGGGCTTTATCGCCGATTCGCTCTCATGACGTCAAATCCGCCAGGGCCCTCTCTGGTTGGCGCGCCGCGTCAATTTGTTACGGCACCGCTTACGCGCGGAACGCTGGGCACAGCGCTTACGATTTTGCGACCTAGCGGGAAAGCGCGCTTCGGCGATCACGTCGTAGATGTCGTTACCGGCGGAGAATTTATTCCGCCACAAACGCCAATTACCGTGATTCAAACGGATGGAATGCGGGTCGTCGTGAAGAGCGCAGTGGAGTGCTGAACCGCGTTTAGCCACCTGCCACCATTCGGACAAATTCGACGCGATCGCCTTCGGCTAATAATCGCTCCGCCCATTCGTGTCGACGTAAGGCAAGGCCATTGTGCTCCACCAAAATGGATTTTTGCGGCAATTGGTAGTGTTCCACCAGTTGCGCGATCGTTTCCGCGCCGCGTGCATCCGCCCTTTCGCCATTGAGTAAAATCGTCACGCACCGCAAAGAGCTTGGTCCCAATCTTTCCAAACTGGTTCGAAGCCGCGACGCCGAAGGGCATCCGCTATCTCGGCCGGCGAACGCTCGTCGCTGATCTCAAATTGCCCGGTGGCAATCCGGTCTTCTCCGTCTTGGAAATCAGGCGCAACAATCCGACCGCGGACCGTACGATGCAGATGTCTGCCGCCTTGCCGAGTATACCCGCCAGGTTCAGTATGACTGCCAGCACTCATCATCGTCACGCCTAAATAAACAAGCGAGTCGCGGAAGGATGAGCGCTCGCGTGTACTGAGCACAATTCCCACCTGCGGGAAGGTGATGCGTAACGCACAAACTAATTGTGCCAGTTCGCGGTCAGTCAATGAAAAGAGCGGCCGAAACCCCCCTGCAGCGGGCCGTAACCTGGGCAGGCTCACGCTGATCTGTGCCTGCCAGCAATGTTTGAGCAAATATTCCAGATGCGCCGCGAGGGCGATCGCTTCTTGCTGCCAGGGAGATAACCCAAAGAGCACACCGATTCCGAGCCGGCGAAACCCTGCGCGGTAACCGCGCTCCGCGCAATCCAGTCGAAAATTAAAGTCGCGCTTCGGCCCAGCAGTATGCATTTCGGCGTATCCCGCGCGATTGTAAGTTTCCTGATAAACCACCAACCCGTCCGCGCCAGCAGTGACAACTGGCTCATAATCCCGAGTTTCCATCGGACCGACCTCGATCGAAATCGATGAAAAATCTTGTTCAAGAGCGCGAACGCATTCGGCAAGATAGTCGCGACTGACGAATTTCGGGTGTTCACCCGCGACGAGAAGGATCTGACGAAAGCCTTGCTGAGCGAGATGCCGCCCTTCCGCGGCTACTTCATCGACATCGAGCGTTACTCGAAGAATTGGATTGTCCCGGGAGAAACCGCAATATCGACAGGTATTGATGCACTCGTTCGAAAGGTAAAGCGGCGCAAAGAGA
>QHMQ01000040.1 GCA_003217835.1 Verrucomicrobiota bacterium | reverse complement strand
GTCGCGCTTGGTCAGGAGCAAGGAAAAAAGAAGGAACAACCAAAGAAGAAGCCTGCGCAAGCTCAACAAGCTGGCAAGCCGACAGGAGCTGGTAAACCGGCGGGCGTTGGTAAGCCGGCGGAAGTCGGCAAGGCCAAAGGGACAGGCAAACCGACAGGTGTCGGTAAGTCAGCACAAGCCACCCAACAAACGGAGGTAGGCAAGCCGGCGGGAAAAGGTAAAGGTAAGCGACCGGAAACGGGTAAGCCGGCGGAAGTCGGAAAAGCTACAGGAAAGGGCAAGCCAACAGGAACGGGCAAGCCAGCGGAAGTCGGAAAAGCAGCGGGAGCGGGCAAGCCTGTGACGGCGGGCGGTGCAGGAGGTAAGAAGTACCAAGCTCAGCACATCAACTTGGCTAATAATAAACAACCGAAACCCGAAGTCGCGCCTCCCGTGAAGTTTCAGCAAAACAGGCGGATCGAAGGCAGCGACCGATGGCAAGGTTCAAATTATCAGGTTTTCCGGAATTACAGATCTGAGTGGCACGATAGGAACTGGTGGAGCGGCCATTCGAACAATGTCGTATTCGTATTCGGTGGATGGTATGCCTTGAATGCGGGCTACTGGTACCCCGCCTGGGGTTACGATTCCAACGCGTATTATCCATATGATGGCCCGATCTACGCTTATAACAACTTGCCGCCTGATCAGGTGATCGCCAATGTCCAGACCGCCTTGCAACAGCAGGGTTATTATCAGGGTGAAATCGATGGTCTGCTCGGGCCGCAAACGCGCGGCGCGATTGCGGATTACCAACGTGCCAATGGGCTGGCAGACACAGCGGCAATCGATCAACCAACGCTGCAATCATTGGGAATGGCGTAACGAGACGTCTAATTAACCAAGAAGCCGCCGCGGGATAATCTCGACGGCGGCTTTTGGGCTACCAAAGAAATGTCGGCGCGCGGATCGTGTTCAATCCTCTCCTGGCTGCGCCGGAGGTCCCGCGGAACATCGGGAATATTGAATGACTTTGTCTCGCGACGCGCTGAAGATTGCATTTGGTCACTTGAGTTCTGCGTCGGGCTCCGCAACTAAAGGCCTTGCTTTGACGTTGAATAAATAGAGACAGCAAAACATCCAATAGCCCAAAAGGAAAAAGCGTATGAGAACATTTCTTGTTTTAATTTGCAGTCTTGCGCTCGCGTGTGCGGCAGGCGGTGCGCAGGACAAAAACAAATCTAAGAAGCCAGCCCCGAAGAAAAGTCAGGCCCAATCGACGCAGCACGCAGCCGCTCCGGGCGGCGGACCACAGAAGACAAAAGGGTCACAGCACGGAACGAAGATGGGGGGAACTCCGGTGAGCGGGGGAGGACAAAAGACCAAGGGGAAGGCGAAGGGGTCGCAATACGTCACTGCGTCGGGGGGATATTCGGCGCCGTCTGGAGCGCAGAAGACGAAAAAGGCAAAAGGTTCACAGCAGGTCGCTACGCGGGGCGGGCAGGTAGTGGGCGGTGGACAACAAAAGACAAAGGGGTCACAGCAGGTGGAATCGAAGTGGAGCGCGACCTCTGCCGCCGCGTTTCAGTCAAGCTCTAATAGATACAAGGCCCATCAGTTCAATCTCCAGGCCAACAGGCGTCCGGCAGCGGTCGCGGGCGTAACCTTTCAGCAAAACAGACACATTCAGGGGAGCCAAACCTGGCAGGGTTCAAATTATAGGGTCTTTCGAAACTATTCGTCACAATGGCATGAGCGGAACTGGTGGAGGAACCATTACAACCGCGTCGTTTTCGTATACGGTGGGTGGTATGCTTGGAATGCGGGCTATTGGATCCCGGCATGGGGCTACGATTCCAACGCATATTATGCTTACGATGGCCCGATCTACGCCTATAACAATTTGCCACCCGATCAGGTGATCGCGAACGTGCAAGCCTCGCTGCAACAGCAAGGTTACTATCAAGGCGAAGTCGATGGCCTGCTCGGAGCGCAAACGCGCTCCGCGCTTGCAGATTACCAACGCGCCAACGGGCTGTACATGACATCCACAATCGATCGGCCGACGTTGGCGTCCTTGGGAATGACATAACGAAACTCCTATTACCGAAAAGCCGCCGCGGGAATGATTTCGACGGCGGCTTTTTGGCGTAGGAAGATGCTAATGTGCCGCCACCGGGAGGGACACTCTCTTGTGCCCGCATCGCGTTTGCGGCAGATAAGAGGCTAGAGATATCAACGATGAAGACGAGAACTCCCCAATTGATTGCGCGCGATCTTTTCCAGTCTTTCCGCATGGGCTCCCGCCGCATTGAAGTCTTAAGAGGTATTTCGATGGAAATTTCCCATGGCGAAGCGGTCTTTCTCTCGGGTGCATCTGGCGCGGGCAAGACGACGTTGCTTTACACTCTTGCCGGACTGGAACGGCCAGAATCGGGAACCGTTGAATTCGAAGGACAACGGCTCTACAACGGCGGTTCGACTTTGCAGGCGCGTCTGCGGAATACAAAAATGGGTTTTGTTTTCCAAGGTTACTTTTTGTTACCGGAACTCACCGCCTTGGAAAATGTGCTGCTGCCGGGAATGATCGGGCGCAAAGCGTCAAAAACAGACGCCGAAGAGAGTTTGGCGGCCGTCGGTTTAACCGACCGCATGCATCATTTGCCGGCGGAACTTTCCGGGGGCGAACAGCAGCGTGTTGCCATTGCTCGCGCGCTGACGAACAACCCCGACATCGTTTTCGCCGACGAACCGACCGGCAATCTCGATTCTAAAACTGGAGACGAAATTATCGATCTTCTCTTAAATCTGGTGCACGAGCGAAACAAAACGTTGCTTGTCGTGACCCATGATGCCCGCCTGGCCGCGCGCGGCGACCGCCAATTGCACATTAGGGACGGCGTGCTGCAATAACGTGGAGTAACGGCGCGGTGGCGTAATGGAGTGATGTGAATCTGTGTAGACCATTGTTCCAATACCCCATTCTTCGATTTCTCTGCTTGAATTGCGGGATGAAACACCGAGATTTTTTCATAATATGAAAACCAGTGACGCATTGGTAATAGATGAACCTAAAACTCACGAGCCCACTGCTGAGGCAGTGGTAGAACCGGCGGTTGAAGCTCGCCCCCGCGCGACCACGGGCGTTAAGGAAGCGAAAATCTACATCGACGGAAAATTTTATGCAGAAGCGAATGCAAAGATTTCTGTCTTGGATCACGGTCTGCTTTACGGCGATGGAATTTTTGAGGGTATTCGCTTTTATCACGGGCGTGTCTTTCGGCTCGACGAACATCTCGCGCGACTTTGGGATTCAGCGCACTCGATCTGTCTCGAAATTCCGATGTCGATGCGGGATATGACGGAAGCGGTACTCGAGACCATCCGCCAAAATCATTTGCGCGACGGCTACATTCGGCTCTTGGTCACACGAGGGGTTGGCAATCTGGGTTTGAATCCAACGCAATGTAAATACCCAAGCGTGATTATCATTGCAGCGACGATCGCCCTTTATCACGAGACTTTTTATCGAAAAGGATTAACGATCGTGACGTGCGCAACGCGTCGCAGCAATCCGGCTGCGCTTAATCCTGCGGTCAAATCCCTCAATTATTTGAACAATGTGATGGCGAGAATTGAGGCGAACCTGGCTGGCGCGGATGAAGCGCTCATGTTGAACGATGCGGGAAACGTCGCCGAATGCACCGCTGATAACGTTTTCATCATTAAGCGCGGTCAGATTTTTACGCCGCCGATTACGGCTGGGGCGTTGCGAGGGATTACGCGCTCGATTGTGTTTGAGATCGCGGCTGAACTCGGCATCAAGATCATGGAGACCGATATCACTCGCCATGATGTTTTCGTCGCGGACGAATGCTTCCTCACGGGGACGGCTGCGGAAATCATTCCGGTTGTCAAAGCTGACGGACGATTGATCGGGAAGGGAAAGCCGGGACCGATCACAGCACGCACGATCGCGCGATTCCGTGAAATGACCCGAGAGATGGGTACGCCGATTTTCGTTTAAATTGAGCGGATCCAGTTCGGCGCGGAAGGTGGCTCAGGAAAATTCCAGGTTGAATTTTTCCAATAATTCACGGTCTAATTAAAAGAAATGTTGTGCGACGTTTGCAAATGCAATGATGCGACAGTCTTCCTGACGCAAATACTGGAAGGCAAAATGCAGAAGGTGAATCTCTGCGATGCTTGCTCGAAGGAAAAAGGCGTCCAGGATCCCACGGGTTTCGCACTCGCCGATTTGCTTCTTGGCATCGGCGCCGCGGAGGAAATCGAAAAGGGAGCATCGACACAAAAGTGTCCGGTGTGCGGATTTAGCCAGGCGGATTTTAAGAAAACCGGCCGGCTCGGGTGCAGCGCATGCTATATTACGTTTGCGGAAGGATTGAACACGCTGTTGAAAGCAATGCACAAAGGCACGGAGCACGTGGGCAAATTTCCGCAACACGCGCATCGTGCCATGGAGCTTAACCACCGAATGCGCGCTTTGACTGAGAACTTGCAGAAAGCAGTCGCGGCAGAAAATTATGAAACGGCCGCTTCGTTGCGCGATCAGATCAAACAACTCGAAAGCGAGCTCGCAAGTTAGCCATGAAATTTTCCAACGTCATGGCCACTGCTGGAGAATGGCTCCGCGGTGAGGGGCCTCATCACCAAATCGTCGTGAGCAGCCGGGTGCGGCTCGCGCGCAATTTGCGCAACCGCGCTTTTCCTGGTTGGGCCAAGAAAGCGGAACGTACATCTATCCTCGATCTGATCAGACCGCGTGTGGAAGAGCTGACCGAGATGCAAGATTCATTTTCCGAAAGTCTACAGGAACTTTCTGCGCTCGAGCGGCAAGTCCTTGTCGAGCGCCATCTGATCAGCCGGGAGCACGCTGCCAAGGGGGTTGGCAGCGCGGTGGTGATGAATCGGCGGCAAACGCTCAGTATCATGATCAATGAAGAGGATCATTTGCGCATGCAATCAATTCGCTCCGGTTTGCAGTTGAAACAGGCATTCAAACTGGTCGATAAGATCGACAGCGCGCTCGAGGGTAAACTGGAATTTGCCTACGATCAGCGCCTCGGGTATCTGACCGCGTGTCCTACGAATGTGGGCACTGGCATGCGCGCGTCCGCGATGTTGCATTTGCCGGGCCTTGTGCTGAGTGAACTGATTAATCAGGTCATTCAAGCTGTGAGCAAAATCGGTCTCGCCGTCCGCGGTCTTTACGGCGAAGGGACCGAGGCAATGGGCAACCTTTTCCAGATTTCAAATCAGACAACCCTCGGCGAAAAGGAAGACGAGATCATCAATCGTCTGAGCAAAGTGATCGAGACGATCATTGAGAAAGAACACGATGCACGGCAGGTTTTGCTCCAGAAAAAATCAAATACGCTTTGGGACCAGATCGGCCGTGCCTACGGCGTCTTAACCTACGCTCACGCGATGGCTTCAAAGGAAGCGCTCAATTTATTGTCCATCATCAAACTTGGCGTGGATCTCGGCGCATTTCCGGAAGATCGCCGTCTGCCAGTCGACGAATTGTTCATCGACATACAGCCCGCGCATTTACAGAAAAGCTCTCAGCAGAAATTAAATGCGGAAGAGCGTGATCACTTGCGTGCCCAAATTATTCGGGAACGTTTGAAACTCTTCCCCAAACCTGATATTAGTAAGATGGCGAGGGATTCGGGCAATGGCTCGACTGCCGGGCCACCGAATAATGAATAATTTCACGCCGCGCGCTCAACAAGTTCTGGCGCTTGCTCGCAAGGAGGCCGACCGCTTTAATCATAACTACGTCGGCACCGAACACCTTCTTTTGGGACTCATTAAACTGGGGCAGGGGGTGGCCGTGAACGTCTTACAAAAGATGGGTCTCGATCTCGAGACCGTGCGCATGGAGGTGGAGAAACAGGTCGGCTCTGGCCCGGAAACCAAGATGGTCGGCAATGTTCCTTATACCCCGCGTGTCAAAAAAGTGCTGGCGCTCGCAGGAAAGGAAGCCAAGGCCCTTAACCATTCCTACGTCGGCACGGAACACATTTTACTCGGCCTTTTGCGGGAAGGTGAGGGCGTCGCGGCGCGCGTGCTCAAGAGCCTTGAAGTCGATATCGAACGCACCCGCAACGAAATTCTTAAAGAGCTCGATCCAAATTTTACGCCACCCGAATCAGACCAGGAAAGCGGAGAGCCGACAAAAAAAGACGTCAAGACTCCCGCGCTCCGCGCATTTGGCCGTGATCTCACCGATCTTGCGAAAAAAAATGAACTCGATCCCGTGATTGGTCGGCGCAATGAGATTGAGCGCGTCATTCAAGTGCTTTGCCGAAGGACGAAAAACAATCCGGTGTTAATTGGTGAGGCGGGCGTTGGCAAAACAGCCATCGCCGAAGGTCTGGCGCAAGAGATTGCAAGCGGCAACGTGCCCGAATTGTTGCGCGACAAGAGAGTGGTCACTCTCGATTTGGCCCTAATGGTTGCGGGCACAAAATATCGTGGCCAATTCGAGGAACGCATCAAAGCGGTAATGGACGAAATCCGCCGCTCCAAAAACGTGATCCTGTTTATCGATGAGCTGCACACTATCGTCGGCGCCGGCTCAGCCGAAGGCGCCATGGATGCTTCGAACATCATTAAGCCGGCTTTGAGTCGTGGGGAATTGCAATGCGTCGGTGCGACGACAATGAACGAAGAGCGTAAATACATCGAGAAAGACGCCGCTCTTGAACGTCGCTTCCAGACCGTGAAAGTCGATGCGCCCACGGTCGACGAGGCGATCCAGATTCTTAAAGGGTTGCGCCCGAAATACGAGGCCCATCATAAGGCAAAACTCACCGATGAAGCACTCGAGACCGCGGTCAGATTCTCCGATCGCTACATCACCGGACGTTTCCTTCCCGACAAAGCAATCGACGTCATGGATGAAGCCGGTGCGCGCGCGCGCATCAACGCGATGACTCGTCCGCCTGATGTTAAGGAGATCGAGAAGGAAATTGAAAATATTCGCCTTGAAAAAGAAGCGGCAATCAAAGCGCAGGATTTTGAGAAAGCTGCCGCGCTTCGTGATAGCGAGAAGCAAACCAAAGAGAAGCTCGATACCATTCTGAACAAGTGGCGCGAGGAGCGCGAAGAGAAAGAAGTGGTCGTAACGGCAGACGACATGATGCACATCATCTCCAAAGTCACGGGTGTTCCGCTGCAACGGATAGAACAGGAGGAAACCCAAAAATTATTAATGATGGAAGCGGAGCTGAAGCAGCGGGTCATCGGCCAGGACGAAGCCGTGACCGCCATCAGCAAAGCATTACGCCGTTCGCGCGCCGATTTGAAAGATCCAAAACGACCGATTGGTTCATTTGTCTTCCTTGGCCCGACGGGCGTCGGTAAAACCTACCTCGCTCGCACACTGGCCGAGTTCATGTTTGGCGATCCCGACGCGCTCATTCAGATCGACATGTCTGAATACATGGAAAAATTCACGGCCTCGCGGTTGATCGGTTCGCCGCCAGGCTATGTCGGCTATGAGGAAGGTGGGCAACTTTCCGAAGCGGTGCGGCGACGGCCGTATTCAGT
>QHMQ01000039.1 GCA_003217835.1 Verrucomicrobiota bacterium | reverse complement strand
GTTTGTTGGGTGGTGCTTTACGGGATTGTCGGTTATGTTCGCCGCGACCAATTCTTTGTCAGTCCCTTCGAGTTCGTGCTTGTTGACTGCGTGGTGCTCGCTGTAATTCTGCAAGCACTTTACATCATCGGCGGTTACCACCGAAATACCGAAATGCGAGGTCTGATCTATACCACGGAACATATTCTTGCGGTGTTCGGGGCGGCGGCGATCAGTTCGTTGTTGATTTATTCGGCCGCGACATTCGATGCAGGGATGAAGCCCAGTCGCAGCGTGTTGTTGATCAGTTTTATCTTTTTCCTCCCGATATCTCTTACTTACCGGCGATTTTTCCGACAGCTCACTGCAACTTCAGCCGCGCAGCAGACATTCCTCGTAATCGGTAGCGGTGAACTTGCGACCCGTTTCTATGAGGCTTACAGAAAATCGCCGAACCAGCAGCAACTGGAATTCGTGGACAACGATGTCGCGCGTGTGGGAGCTACGATAGCAGGCGAGGGATCGCCAATCGTTCAAGGCGGCATCGCGGCGAGGGTTGCGCAACTTGATGGACGTTACAGCGGAGTGATTTTAGCAGAGAGCATTGATCGGCTCGGTTCGAAATTGCTCGAGCGGTTAGTGCGAACTCAGTTTCAGCGCACGCGCGTTTATACTCTCGAATCGTTTTACGAGGCCCATTGGCGTCATGTGCCGGTGCACACGATCGATCCGTTCTGGCCTCTGCAGATGGGTTTCCAACTGGCGCGTATTTCACCATATCATTACTTAAAGCGTCTCTGCGATCTGATCTTTTCAGCCGTCCTCCTTCTCATTTTCGCGCCACTCTTTCCGCTAATTCTTTTGTTGATTTGGATGGAGAGCGGCCGGCCGACCATCTTTCGGCAATCGCGTGTCGGCCGCGAAGGTCATATCTTCACGGCATACAAGTTTCGCACGATGTTCATGCGTGACCTGAACGAGGATGCGACCGATCTCTACACGCGAGACAACGATCCGCGCGTAACCCGTACTGGAAGCTGGTTGCGGAAACTACGGCTCGATGAGTTGCCGCAACTTTGGAATGTCTTCAAGGGTGACATGAGCCTGATCGGCCCACGCGCGGAATGGACTAAGTGCGCCGAACGTTACGAGCAGATAATTCCGTTTTATCATTTCCGGCACTTGGTGAAACCGGGGATCACCGGATGGGCGCAAGTGAATTATCCATATGGCGAGAGTGATGAAGACGCGGTCGAGAAGCTCCAGTACGATCTCTACTACATCCGGCATTACTCACTGAAGCTCGATGCGATGATCGTGTTGAAAACAGTGCACACGATGCTCTTCGGCAAAGGGCGCTGAGCGGAGCTGAGCAGCAGTCGGAGGTCAGAGGTCAGAGGTCAGAAACTGAGGAGTTGCAGAATGAGGATCCAATCAGCCAAAGATCTCACAGTTTATAAATTGGCATACAAACTCGCGATGGACATCTTTGAGCTCACGAAGCGCTTTCCGCCAGACGAAAAGTTTGCGCTATGCAGCCAAATCCGGCGTTCCTCGCGATCGGTCTGTTTAAATCTCCGCGAGGCCTGGGCAAGGCGACGCTACAAAGCGCATTTTCTAAGCAAGCTGAGCGATTGCGACGGCGAAAACAGCGAGACGGACTCATCGGTGGATTTTGCGCAGGATTGTGGTTACATCTCAGGCGAGCAGCACGAACAGCTTGTCGCACAGTGTGCTGAGGTTGGTCGGATGCTTGGCGGCATGATCAGGAAACCTGAGTCATTTCTTGCTGCCGACAATCTGACCTCTGATGTCTGACCTGTGACTTCTGGGCTCTTCCGCAACGCGGCTCGCTGGATTTTTTTGGCCGTCCTCGTTTACGCTCCATGGGCCTACGGCGGCACAACATCGGCGAGCATTCAAATCATTAACTGGCTGCTGCTAGCCGCGTTCATTCTTTGGATCGTCGAGCTGGCCGTTGGCGGACGGAGGCCAGCGTTTCCGCGGCTTCTGCTTTTTTTGGTAGTCGCTCTAGTCGGAATCGGCGGCTGGATGGCCCTCAACGCGCCTTCGATCTACGACTCGGACTTTCATACTTTTGTGCCACTGCGAAATTTCGCGCCGCGTCTGGCTGGGTCCGTCGATTTTGCGATCAGTGCCGCCTGGATGCTGCGAGGAGCATTGCTGCTTTGCGCGATTTTGTTTGTTGTCGATCTATCTCAGAGCAATCGGTGGTTGCTGCGACTATGGTTCACGATCGGCCTCGTCGCCGGGTCGATTGCATTTCTCGGTTTGCTCCAAAAAGCGACCGGCGCCCAGATGATTTTCTGGCAGACAGCGCCGGTTTGGGGGGCAACGACTTTTTTTGCGACCTATTATTATCACGGAAATGCTGGAGCATACTTGAACTTGGTCTGGCCGTTAACCGCAGGTCTAGCCGTCCGCGCTTTCACAAAACCATCCCATCCTGGCATGCGCGCGTTATGGATAAGCATGCTTATTGTGACTATCGCCGCAGTTGTTGCCAATACGTCGCGTATGGCCCAGTTGATTGCGCTTTTGTTGCTGATTGCCCTTAGTGTGCAACTTGGACCGGCGTTTTTGCGAAAAGTTTCACACACCAAAAAAAATGTCGGCCTTGCTGGAGCGATCGCGATTCTCTTGACTCTGTTCGCGGTTGGGCAGGCGACCCATCTTGAGCAACCACTCAAACGCTGGCAATCAGTGACTGAACAGATTTCAAGCGACGCCCGTTGGCGAGCGTCGCGCGTCGCCATGGGCGCGCAGCGCGACATTGGATTTTTCGGGTTCGGGCCGGGAACTTTTCGTGTTGTCTTTCCGTCTTACAACAACGCGGCGACTAAACCCGCTCCGGGCACGTGGAGATTCTTGCACGAAGACTATTTGCAGACTGCTCTGGAGTGGGGCTGGCTCGGCAGCAGCTTATGGGCGCTGCTGTTCTTCGGAGGAATCGCGATCGGGATTCGCAGCTATAAAAAGTCCGCGGCGCAAAACTGGGCGCCGCGGAGACGACTGCTTCAACGGTTGGTTATTGTTGCGCTTGCCGGTGTGGCGCTGCATGCGTTAGTTGATTTTCCGCTTCAGATCGCCTCCATCCAACTCTATATCGCCACCTATCTTGGACTTTGCTGGGGAAGTAGCCTTTGGAAGGGAGTGAATAGTGGCTAGCGCCTGCAGCTTCCCCTTGTAGCGGCAGCCGTGCCGGCTGCAATTCCTTGATGTCCACAGGCGACACGCCCGCCACTACAGCGGCGGCGGAATCAGGCTACTGACCATTGACAAGTGGGTCACTGATCACCGAGCTCTCCTCTACGATGCGCCGTTATCTTTGTGCCCGGACCTTGGTCGATGATAGTCATAGCTGCGCGAATACGACCCTTCGTCCGCGCCGTAGCCGTGCGAAGCGTAGTAGTAGTAATAGCCGACGCCACGACCGCGCCGTAATCGATTCAGCACCAAACCAGCCGGACGAATCCCCGACTTTGCTAGTAATGAAACTGCGCGACGAACGACTTGGCGGGGCGTCTTCGCCGCCTGAAGAACAATGCACACGGTCTGCACATACGGCATCATGAGCAGCGTGTCACTGACTGCGAGCACGGGTGCGCTGTCGATCACCACTCGGTCAAAAAGCCTCGCCGCCTCAGCGACTAACTGACCAAAGGAAGAACCAGCCAGAATCTCGGCTGGATTGGGCGCGCGTCGTCCTCCTGCAAGGACCGACAGCTGCCCTCCCGTCATCGTTTGAATTTTTCCCGCCACAGCAACATTGTCGCTGACGATATCAATTTCCCCGGCGGGAATCAGACGTGCTGCTGAGGTAAGATCTGCCTCGCCCACCAGGCAATCCATCACTCCCGGGGCACCGTCCGCGTCAAAATTATTTTTTTTCATGGCTTCCGGGAAACGGAAGATTCTATGCATGTTTGGCCGGCGCAAGTCGCCGTCGATAAGGAGAACGCGGTAGCCTTGTTGCGCGAGCGCGAGCGAATAATTCGCGCTTGTGAAGCTTTTTCCCTCATTGGGCAGAGCGCTGGTAAAGAGTGAAATCTTGCGTTCCACTTCGGGGCCCAATAACGAAAGCGCGGCGCGCAAATTGCGAAAAGCTTCCGCCGCCGGGCTCTCGGGAATTTCCACCACAACCCGGTAGTTCGAACTTCCGAGAGCTTTAGTTCGCCGCTTTAAGCGAGGTAACGCGCCTTAGTTGATCGTTTCCGGCACAGCCGCAAAGACCGGCAGGCCAAGTGTCGCTTCTGCTTGATCCACGGTTTTGATCGAGCGATCAAGCATGTCAGCGCCGAGCACAAAGGCGAGTCCAGCGGCCAACCCACCGAGCAGACCCAGAGCGATTGCCTTGGTGGGGCTGGGACTTACAGGTGAATGCGGAAGAGGGGAATGCTCGATGACACTGACCGCATTCGTCTTCACGTCTTTTGTTAAATTTGTATCTTTGATCTGGCGGAGGACGCTTTCGTAAAGCGCACGATCGGTCTCGGCTTGCCGGGCCAATTCTTGATATCCGATCGCGGCGCGGTTTAGGGCGACGGCCACGCCCTGCTGATCTTGCAGCACTCCTTGCAAACTTGCTTCGGTTGCCTTGGTCTGCTCAATCGCATTACGCAGAATCTCAGGTTGCGCCATGACCGCTTGATGAAGCTTCTCCTTCGCTTCTGCCAGAGCGGCTCTAGCTGCCATCATTTTGGGATGCTTTTCTTTATATCGTAAAGCCAAAGTGGCAATGCCCGCTTCTACTTGGGTAACGCTGCGTCGCGCTTCGTTCACCAAGGCTGAGGACGAAATACTCGGAACCGCCAGCAAAGCGTCGATATTTTCGCCTGCCTGCTCGATTTGCTTGAGCTCGCCTTCAAGACGAATCTGGTCGGCTTTGGCTGTCGTCAATTTGGTGTTGAGGTCCTGCAGCTTGTCCTCGACCACTCCACCACGGGGTCCACCAGCGCCCGCGCCCGATCCCGTCTGCGAGCCGGTTGCGGCGGTGCCGCCGCCAAGTTGCAAGGCGTCCGGCGTTTTCGCCTTGTATTCAGCAACGGCTGCCTCACTTTTTTGGAGATTGATCTTCAATCGGTCCTCTTCTTCCAGCAAATAACGCAACGCATCCTGACTGAAGGAAGCGCGGCGCTCGATCGAATTGCGGATGTACTCCCGGCCGATCGCTTCGGCGAGGCGCTGTGCCATAGCTGGATCGCGGTTCGTTACGTACAAATCAATCAGGCGTGTGCCGCGTCGAATCACCGGCTTTACCATGCCCGCAGCTGCACCACCCAACGCTTCTTCGAGCGGCGTAAAAGTTGTCACCCCAATGGTATTATCGATTTTGTTCGCCGTGGGCGATGCCACCGGCCGCGGCGTCGCTTTGGACGCGTCACGGCTGGTAATATTTTGGCCGAGAAGCGCGCGGCCACCATCTTCAGCCAGGCCTTCGGAGCGGACGACCCGCGCAAGAAGCGTTTGGTTCGTGAGGTTTTGCTCAATTGTGCGCATCGCCTCCTGGCTGGCCAGAAAACTTGAACGCATGCGCGAAGTCGAGTCTTCCGTCGAGACGACAGTCGGTTCCTGAAACTCAACTTCCAGCACTGTATGTCCCTGATAGAGCTTCGGCGTTCGCGCGAGGTAACCAAGCGCGAGAAAAAGACCGGCCAGAACACAAAGCGCGACGATCCAGATTTTCTCGATGAGCGAATGCCAGAGTTGCCGAAAATCAAACCCATGCTTTGGCTCCGCAAACTCGGGAGGCAAATACGATGACGTTGGGCTATTGGGCTTCGGCCCAGCGGCGGCTACCGTTGCAGAGGTTGGAGGATTGATCACAAAGAAATTTTTGGCCCGAACGGGATTCTACATGCGAGAATGACGCTCGAAAAGGCGCGGTCGCAAAAATTTTCGTTAAAAAATGCTTTCCCCGACGGTGACGGTATCGCCCGGCTCGACGAGAAAACTTCCGCCGCTCCCCTTTGTGAACCGCTTCGCGTTGACTTTAAAAAACTGATCGCTCCCTGTCGCGGGATGTCGCCGCACGCTCACTCTCTC
>QHMQ01000038.1 GCA_003217835.1 Verrucomicrobiota bacterium | reverse complement strand
TTCAGTGATCAAATTCGAGCGACGGTCACAGACCGCCGCTACAGGTTCGTCATCACCGCGAACGGCAAAATCGGCAGTGCGTCAGCTATCGAAATTCGCCGGCTTTCGTGACGAAGCTTGCGACAAGTGAAAAGATTGTGTGCGTGCTCGAGGGAGAGTGTTTCGGGAAATTCTAGCGTCGTATCTTTCCATCGCTCAGCAATTGGCGGGAAACCGATGCGCGAAGAGAGCCGCGGCGCGATTACAACGATCCATTGATCGCCAAGTCGTCTTGCGAAATTGACACAGCACTCCGTAAACGTTCCGCTTGCGACGAGGGGCAAATATTCTCCGCGTTGAAAAAGATCGACGTGTTCGCGCCGAAATTGCAGCACTCGCTGCGTCAAAAACATTTTGATCCGGCCATCCGGCCAATTCTGCATCAGCTCGTCGGAAGTGGAAGCTGACAACGCTTCGAGCATTTCTCGACGTGGTCTGTAATCAACCGGCCGCCGGTTGTCAGGATCGACCAGACTGTAGTCCCAAATCTCGTTGCCTTGATAAATGTCGGGGACTCCCGGTGAAGTCAGCTTGAGTAGCGTCTGGCTAAGCGAATTGATGGCGCCGAGGCGCGCGATTTCCTGAACAACCGGAAGAAAAGCCGGAACGAACTTGTTCCGCGGCGAGGAATCCAGAATTCTCCCTACGAAATCGCGCATCGCTGCGTCCCATTCTTCATTTGGCTGGATCCAGCTCGTGTTCACCTTCGCTTCGTGGAGCGCTTTGGCCATATAAGTTTGAATGCGTTCGGTGTACTCGGCTGTTGCCGCTTCTTCTGGTAGGCCGGAAGGCTGTACCGGCCAGGTCCCGAGCAATGTTTGATAGAGCAAATATTCCTCATTTCCGTCTGGCGCTTCGACGTCATTGATAGTGCGTTTCCAGCGGCGATTGGCGAGGCGCCAGCGTTGCAACGAGCGCCGCCAAAGCTCGGGCATTTCGGAAATCGCAACCATCCGCGTGCGCACATCTTCGCTGCGTTTTGTGTCGTGAGTCGAAGTCGTGAGCAGCGTCGCCGGCCAATTGCGCTGTCGATCCAGATTGCGCTCGTGAAATGCGTCAATGCTTAACCCGAACTGCTGCGGCTCGCCCCCGACTTCATTTAACGCGGCTAACCGGTTGTAAATGTAAAACACGGTGTCCTCCAGTCCTTTGGCCATGATTGGTCCCGTGGCTTGCTGGAACTTCAGAACAAAATGCGTGTGCGCTGCGCGCGCTTCGGCATCGAGGTTTTCCGGAAACCGGAAGACCAAAACGTCGCGCAGAAAATTGAAAATGGATTCTTCAATCGCGGGATTCCGGCGCTTGGCCGCGGTAACCGCGCGTTCGATCACTTGCCGATCTTCCTCGCTCACCGGCCGCCCGGGTGCGAGATAAGTTCGATAAACTGGAAAACAGGCGATCGTCTCTCGCACCGCCCGGGCCAACGCTTCGAGGGTAAAATCGCGATACCAGCGATTTTGCTCGGACAGCCGATCGACCATGTTGCCAAGAACATCAACGTCATTGGCCAGCGCCAATTTCATTACCTGCAGCTTCTTCGCATAGACCAGATGACCGAAATGCAAAGAGTGACCGATGAAACGATGGAATGCGTTTGTGATCGCCGTCTCCGCTGAGGAATCGACAAGCAACTGCATCACTTGGTTCGCAAAATCGTAACCTGTGGTTCCGTGCACCAACCAATCCTTGCGCAACGTTTCGGCGCCGGTGAGAATTTTTTCCGCGACCATGTAAACAGCGCGCCCATCCTGCGGCAGCGCGATCGCCAGCGCTTTCGCGCACCGCTGCTGGAGTTTCTCGAAATATTCGCGAGGTAAATAAAGACCATCCGGATGATCGATGCGGAGACCCGTTATCGCGCAGCTATGCACCAACTCCAGGAGCAGGCGGTGAACCGCGTCAAAGACCTTGGGATGTTCAACTCGGATCGCTGCGAGATCGTTAACGTCAAAGAAGCGGCGATAATTAATTTCCTCGGCTGCAACCCGCCAAAATGCCAGCCGGTACGACTGCGCGTTCAGCAACTCGTCGAGCGCATCGAAGCTGCGCGGGTCCCCCGGTTCTCCGTTGATCCGCGCTAATGCCTTTTCGATTGCCTGCTGCACTTGCGGTGCTTCCGCGCACCGGCGCTCGAGACGTCGCTTGATGATTTCTTTTTCCCGGATGCGCTCCGCGATGCGCTTTGGATCGGTTTCAGTGCGTTTCGGCAAATATTCGAGCGCGGTCAGAATGCTTTGCACTTCCGCGTAAAAGTCTTCGTCCTTATGTTCGGCCAGGTTCTCTAAGGCGATCCCCAGAACGTAACGATACGTCCCCGGCGCGATCGGCAGTCTGCGATCACCGTAGCGAAGATAAAAGGTGCCCTCCTCGAAGTGGACTTGGAGCTCGCCGCGCTCGAGAACGCGCCCGTATTGATCACTCAAGATTGGCAACAGAACTTTGTCGCGCAGATCCGATTTCAGCGGATGCCAGTCGATATCGAAATAAGGCGCGTATCTCGAGCTAGGCCCATTTTCGAGCACATCCATCCACCACTGATTGAGCGGCTCCGCGATCCCGACATGATTCGGAACAAAATCGAGCACCTGACCCATCGAATGCGCGTGCAGTTCCGCGATCCAGGAGTCGTACTCCTCCCGGGAGCCAATCGCCGCGTTGAGTTTGTTGTGATCGGTAATGTCGTAGCCGTGCAGACTGTCCGGTCGGGCCTGAAAATAGGGCGACGCATAAGCATCACTGACACCCAGCGCGTGCAAATAGGGCACGATCTCGCGCGCCTGGGCAAAAGTGAACCAGCGGTTGAATTGCAACCGGTAGGTCGAGCTAGGGATGCGCGGATGTTCGATAGTCACGCAAGAGAAAATCTTAGACAGAATTTATAGAATAAACAGGACGAGCACCGGCCAATACAGCACAGATCGATTTTGAGATTCAAATCCGCTCCATTCTATTAATCTTTTCCTATCTGTCGTGTTACATTTTTTCGGGAACTTTGATCCCAAGAAGATCCAGCCCGCGTTGTAAAACGCGCCCGCTAAGATCGCACAGCGCCAGACGCGAACCGCGGATTGGTTCGTCCGATTTCAAAACCGAGCAGGCTTCGTAAAACGTGTGAAAACTATTCGCGAGCTCGAACAGATAATTTGCCAGAATGTTCGGCCGAAAATCGTTCAGCACCTGCGGGACAATTTCCGCAAACTGGCAGATACGTTTGGCGAGATTGATCTCGCTGGGATCGCGAAGAATCAACTTGTCGACCTTCGGCGCGGGTTCGCCGGATTTCCGAAAAATCGAGCGAATCCGCACATAAGCGTTTTGTAAATATGGCGCCGTGTTTCCCTGTAGTGAAAGCATCCTGTCCCAGGAAAACACGTAATCGGTCATCCGGTACTGCGAGAGATCGGCATACTTGACCGCACCAATCCCAATCTTCTGCGCAATGTCGACCTTGTCCGCATCGCTGACATCGGGATTCTTTTCTTCAATAATCTTGCGGGCGCGTTTGCACGCCTCATCGAGAAGTTCGCGCAACGGCACGTTCTCTCCCGAGCGCGTTTTCATCAGCTTGCGATCCTCACCCAGAATGCTGCCGTGCGTGATATGGCGAAAATCAGCTTTGTAACCTTCGCGTCGCGCGATTTCGAAAATCTGCCGGAAATGCAAAATTTGCGGCGCGCCGGTCACGATCCACACTGTGTCGGCTTTTAAATCGTTGATGCGATAATCAACCGTTGCGACATCCGTTGTCGCATAATTGAAACCACCGTCGCGTTTGCGGATGATGCACGGCTTGTCCGCCAGCTGGGGAATGTCGCGAAAGAAAACGCAGACTGCGCCTTCACTGATTTCCGCGATACCGGATTTGAGTAAGCGATCAACAACCGCGGGCAAGCGATCGTTGTAAAAACTTTCGCCGCATTGGATATCGAAACGAATGTCGAGCAATCTGTAAACGTGATCGAAATCCTGCATCGAGAACGCGACACACTCGTTCCAGATGTCGATATTTTCTTTGTTACCGGCTTGCAGCTTGACCAGTTCCTGGCGGCACGCTTCGCGGACTTGAGGATCGCCTATCGCTCTTTCATTCGTCTCCTTGTAGATGCGAACGATCTCGGCCAGCGGATCGCGCTGGAGTGATTCCCGATCCAACAGATTTTTCCAGCCGTAGATCACCATCCCAAACTGCGTCCCCCAATCGCCGATGTGATTGTCGCGAATAACTTCGTGACCGAGAAAGCTTGCGATACGCGCCAGGGCATCGCCGAGCACGGTGCTACGGATATGACCGACATGCATCGGCTTGGCCACGTTGGGCGATCCGAAATCGATCACGATCCTCTTTGTCGAACTTGCCTTTGCAACACCAAATCGTTCGTCTGACAAAAGCTCCCCCGCTTTTTTTGCGACCGCGTCGCTCCGCAACGTGAAATTGATGAAGCCGGCGCCCGCGACGGTGGGCGGTTCGCAAAGATCGCTAACATCAAGACCGGCAAGAATTTTCTCGGCGAGAGTTCTCGGATTTTCGCCGCGCTGCTTGCCCAGGACGAGAGCGGCATTCGTCTGATAATCGCCGAAACGCGCGTCTGTTGCCGGCGTCAATTCGCCTGCCGTCGGTAAGCCGGCCTTTGCCAGAGCATCCGAAAATTTGTTTGCGAGAAGTGTTTGGAACGTCTCCATGGATTCCTAAGCCACAGATTCACACATTTTCGTGGCATCGGCATCTTGCCACTGAAGCTCACCGCTGTCCGCCAGTCGGACGAACTCGTCCTGTGGCGAGAAAGCCGAGTGCCGCTACACCTTTTGCGAGCGGTCGCGAAAGACCGACAGAATTTCGTCCGCCGATTTCGCCTCAGCCAGACGCTCGCGCGTAGCGCGATCATTCAAGAACTTGGCGATCGAAGCCAGCGTGCGCAGATGCGTCTGGAACTGATTTTTTGGCACGATGAACAGGACAACGAATTTCACCGGCGTCGGATGAGCAGTGCGGAATGGCGATCCCGAAGCCAATGCCGGTGCTCATGGTTTCCTCGCGCTGTTTGAGCGACGCCAGAATGCTCTCCCGGTCCGCGGTTTTGATTTTGTCCAACCCAACGAGCAAGTCGATCAGCTCGACAATGGCCGGCCAACGCTCTGTCGCCTTCATCTCCGGGACGATTTGCTCGGCGGATAATAAATTGTCCAAGGACATGCAGAAATCCCGTCGGGAGCGCAAGCTTAGCGGGGGCGGCTAGGTTGACAAGCGGGATTTCCGCCATGGCGGCCGGGATTACGAGCTGCGTATTTTGTAGTTCAATCTGCGCGAAAGCAGCCAGCGTACGCCGAACATGTCGATGGTGGCACGGAGAGCGCGATTACCAAGGTTATACTTACTTTGGCCGAAGCGACGCGGACGATGATTTACGGGAATTTCCACAAGCCGATATCCGGCGGCCTTAACAAGGGCAGGAATGAAACGGTGCATGCCTTTGAATGGGACCAACTCGTTCGCGCATTCGCACCGCATTGCCTTCAGCGTGCAGCCCGTATCGCGCACGCCATCTTTTGTAAAGCGGCTGCGAACGAAATTGGCGATCCGGCTTGTCAACCGTTTAACCAGTGCGTCTTTGCGCTGCGCGCGGTAGCCACAAACGAGATCGGCGCCGCGGTCAATTTCCGCGAGAAGTCGCGGAATGTCGGCAGAGTCATTCTGCAAATCGCCATCGATTAGAACAGCAGTCGCGCCGCGAGCCGCCTCGAGGCCAGCGTAAATGGCGGCGCTTTGTCCCGTATTTTTTTCGAAACGAATCACTCGAACGTTCGGTGCAGTTACGATTCGCTCGACCGTACGATCGAGCGATCCGTCGTCGACAAAAATGATTTCGTGATCAATTTCGCCCAGCGCCGTATTCAACTCCGATTGCAAGATCGACACGTTCTCTTCCTCATTGAAAAGAGGCACAATCACGGAGACAGCCGGTGATTTTGTCGTCTCCGTCATAGCGGAAGCGTGCGATAATTTCGGCAAAGAAAAACCTGCCAGATGCGCAACAGCTTGCCGTAACGGCGCACTTCAATTGTGCCAACCGGTTCGGTCGATTGAAACCCGGCCCGAATATTGTGCGAATGGATTCATGCCGTTCTCCTCAGTGTAAACCTCACTTTCCGGGCGGGGAGTCCCGGGTTTGATCTCGACGAATTCATCGTAGCGTGGCCAGAACGAAAACTGATTTACCATGTCCTGCGATTCCGTGATGTAAACGGGCGGATGAACCGGACCCTCTGGCCGTTTGTCGCGCAGATAAAAGGAAATCTCCGACGCGCGATCGCGTGCATCGGCGATGAGAAACAATTTCTCCCCCAGTTTCGCTTCGAGATCGTTGCGCATCTTTTCGACTGCGCCGGTCGCGCTTTTCCATCCGCGCATCCGGTCGCTCGGATCACTTCGCTGCAGCTCGACACCCGCCGTGCGCAATAAGTCTGTGTCCAACGCGATTACGCTCATGATTAAACCAACCAGCAACGCCGCTCCGGCGCCAAGTCGCAAGATCAAGCTTCTTTGGAGGCGTTCCCACCAGAAATAAATTGCCAGCAAGCCGAACCCTGGGAAGGCGAGTGCGTCCCAGTTCGGCGCGGCACTTTTGTTAATCGACAAGAGGAAGTAAAAAACGAACACCGGCAAACCAAACCACATTAGAAACAACACTTTGAATTGTTGATTCACACGCCGCCAGCTGGCGATCACGCCCCAGGACAGTGCCAGAAACAGGACTGGCGAATAAGCCAAAAAATGCTGGCCGAGAAATGACATTACCTCGAATGGATGGAGGCCAAAGCCCTGTTCAATACCCCCGCGCGACTGCAGATGGGTCAGCGTAATCCAGGCGTGTTGCGCGTTCCAGACAATCGGCGGGATCGTGCAAAGAGCGAAGACGGCAAGCAATAAATACAAGCCAGGCCGCGCAAACTCCTGTCTAAGCCGGCGAGCCAGCGCAAGCACGAGCAAAATCGAAACAAGCTCAAGCGCATTCGTGTATTTGGAGAGAAATCCAAGGCCAATCAATAATCCAGTGAGCGGCCAGTGCCAGGAGAGGCGCGGACTTCGTTCCAGTGCGAGCCAGAATGTGAACATCGCCGCCAGCCAGAAAAAGACCGATAAGGAATCAATTGTCATGAGGAAAGCGCCGATGTTGAAAATCGGTGTGACATTTAACGCAAGGACTGTCCATAATCCCGCGCTCGCGCTGAACAATCGCCGCGCAAAGTAAAACATGAGCAGGCTCGTGCCCGCTGCCAGCATTGGACTAAAAAAGCGCACGCCGAATTCGTTCGCGCCGAAAATTGCAGTGCTCGCGCGCATCGCAAAAGCGATGCCCGGTCCTTTGCTGAAATACGCTGGCGCCAGGCGCTCTGACCACATCCAGTAATGCGCTTCGTCGAATTCAAGGTCGGTCGTTGCTAGCATCGACAATCGAATCACCGTCAACGCGATGACAAACAACCAGACCGAGCGCGTTGTGCTCATGAGATATGGCGCGAGTTTCCAGCTTCCGAATCTGGACCAGCGAAGGTGGAGACTCGTCTCCCTGTCGGGATCAAACTCGGATGCCGGGCGTAAACCTCCGGCGCCCATCTTCGCGCGGCTGTTCTCCAAATTAATTCAAACAATCCGAGCAAGACCAAGGCTTCGCCGGTTGCCAAAAACAGAGTCGCGATCACGTCGCTCGGCCAATGCGCGCCGAGGTAAATTCTCGAGTAACCAACGGCTGCCGCGACGATCCAATACAGCCAGCCACGTCGCCGATAAAAGAGCGTCAAATATACTGCGATGATCGTGTTGTTGGTGACATGTCCTGATGGAAACGATGGCCCGGAGCCGTTTCGATCGGATTGACCGGAAAAGCGGATGGTTGGTTCCTTGAACAACGTCATGAATGTCGGACGCGCCTTTTGCAATTCGACCATTCGCGCGGCCTGCACTTGCTTGGGACGACGACGATCAATGGCCGATTTCAATACGCTCGTAAACAGCTCCCCGATCAGCAAAGACAAGAGCAAGCATACCATGAACGTCCGAGCTTTGAATCCGCCAAAAAAGAGCGCGCTGAGTACAATCGCGATGAGCAACGGGCTCCAAATCTCGATATTGCTGAGCGCCGCCATGAACAAGTCGAGCGCCGGACTCGTCCATTGTCCGTTAATGAGATGAAAAATCGCCTGATCCATTCCGGAAGTCGTAAGCTGTAGATTTAAGATTTAAGTATTCTGCTTCGATCCGCCGTTTAAAATCTAACACTTAACACTTAAAACTTGTCTTCGATGCGAAAAATAATCCTGCTCTATTTCGTCTCCGCGCTCTCGATCTCCGGCGCCCCTGTTCCGTCAGCGAATGAAATTCTGGCTTCGGTTCGAATGATCGAGGCGCGACAGCAAATCGATCTCCAAGGTCAGCTCCGTGAAAATGATATCGTTATCCCGTTTCGCCTTATCCAAAACGGCCCACTGATTCGCTATTCATTCACTAATCCTGACGAAGTTTTACAATTGCGCCTCGGGCAAAACAGTTCTCGCCTCGATCTCGTCACTGACACAGGAACGGAAAAATTTGCCGCAGAAAAACTCAGGCAAAAAATCCGCGGTACCAGCCTTAGCTACGAGGATCTCGCGTTCAAATTTCTCTACTGGCAAACCGCGCGCGTCCTGGGTGAGGAAAATGTCCGCACTCGCAACTGCTGGAAGCTGCAATTGCGTGCGCCTTCCCGCGAGTCCCAGTATTCCAATGTTCTCTTGTGGATCGACAAGACGAGCGGGGCGCTCATGCGAATGGAGGGTTACGATTGGAACGCCCAAATCGTTAAGCGGTTTGAGGTCATCTCGGCGCAAAAGATCGATAATCGCTGGTTCCTGAAACAAATGCGGATCGAGGAATTGCAGCCGGGCACGAATCATGCGCAATCGCGCACTTATCTCGAAATCAAAAAATAGTTGGCAGGTGTGATCACTGAACCGCCTCAGGTTTCGATCATCGCCGTGCAAAGGCGATTGAGTCGATTGCCCTACCCTTCTTCGCGGGCAGCCTGCACGATTTGAGCAAAGCTGCGTGGGTCGAGGCTGGCGCCACCGACGAGGGCGCCATCGATGTCTGGCTGGCTCATCAGTTCGCGCGCATTCTCCGGTTTAACGCTGCCGCCGTATTGAATGCGAACACGCTCGGCCGTTGTATCATCAGCGATGGTGCGCAAGGTGTGACGAATAAACGTGTGCGCTTCCTGCGCTTGATCTGGCGTGGCGTTACGACCCGTGCCGATTGCCCAAACCGGCTCATACGCAATCACCGTTTCCTGCAATTCCTTCGCGGTCAGACCGGCAAGGCTGCCGCGCAACTGGATCGACAAGATTTTTTCGACGTTGCCTCTACTGCGTTGCTTAAGCGTTTCGCCTACGCACACGATCGGGCGCAAGCTTGCCTCATGCGCGGCGCGCACCTTGCGATTTACAATTTCATCAGTCTCACCAAAAAGGCTGCGGCGTTCGCTGTGCCCGAGCACGACATAATGCACAAATAAATCACGCAGTAGCGCCGCGCTGATCTCTCCGGTGAAAGCGCCGCTCCGCTCCCAATGCATGTTTTGCGCGCCGACCTTGATGTTTTGCGCTTTGCCGAGCGCTTCCGTTACCTTTACGATCGCCGTGAAGGGCGGAACGATCACGACTTCGACATCGGTGATATCGCCCAGATCAAGAAGCAGCGACTCGATAAACCGCGCCGACTCCGCTTGAGTCATGTTCATCTTCCAATTGGCAGCGACGATCTTCTTGCGCATTATTTTTTGTCCGTTAGCGCCGCGACGCCCGGCAGTTCCTTGCCTTCAAGCAATTCCAGCGAAGCGCCGCCGCCGGTGGAGATGAATGTCATCTTATCGGCAAGCCCAGCCTGTTTTACCGCAGTAACGGAATCGCCGCCGCCGATGATGGTCGTCGCACCCGATTGGGCCAGCGCTTCGGCGATCGCGATGGTTCCTTCCGCGAAATCGGGAATTTCAAAAATGCCGACGGGACCATTCCATAGGATCGTTTCCGCTTTTGCTAATTCCTCCTGGTAAAGCGCAATCGTCGCGGCGCCGATATCAACCGCTTGCCATCCGTCGCTGATCCCGTGTTGTGGCGAGAGCCGGCTCGTGTTTCGAATGGGCACGCCGGCGCGAATCTCCTCCGCTTCCAGCGCGTCAATTGGAAGCAAAAATTTCACACCGCGTTTCTTCGCCAGATCGAGAATTTCATGCGCCAGATCGACCTTATCCGACTCGACGCGGCTCGCTCCGACCGGGATCCCCTGGGCTTTGAGAAATGTGTTCGCCATCGCGCCGCCGATCAAAATTGTGTCGGCCTTCTCCATGAGCGCTTTCAAAACGCCGATCTTATCGGAAACCTTCGATCCGCCCAAAACGACAACGAACGGCTTGGTCGGTTTGTCGAGTCCCTCGCGTAAATGTTTCAGCTCCTTCTCCATCAGGAGACCCATGGCCGATTTCGTTACGAATTTCGTGATGCCTGCTGTCGATGCATGCGCGCGATGGGCCGTGCCAAAGGCGTCGTTCACATACAGATCGCCGAGTTTCGCGAGTGCTTCCGAAAATTTCGGGTCGTTCGTTTCTTCTTCCGGCTGGAACCGGACGTTCTCGAGTAGCGCTACGTCGCCGTTCTCCATGTGACCGATGATTTTTTCCGGCACCTTTCCAATCGTATCGTGACTAAAGATGACCGGCTGATGGATAAGCGAATGCAAATAGTCACCGATCGGCCGAAGCGAGTATTTTTCGACCCGCTTGCCTTTCGGCCGGCCAAAGTGCGACATTAAAATCGTCTTCGCACCGTGTTTGCGCAGATAATTGATCGTCGGCAGGCTTTCACGGATGCGCGTGTCGTCGGTGATGCGGACCTCGCCGCGCAACTCGACCGGTACATTAAAATCGACTCGCACCAGGACGCGTTTCCCCCGGACATCAAGATCACGCAGTGCGAGCTTCGCCATAATTAGTTCAGGTCAATCGGTACCTCTGTGCACGAGCACTAGCGCCAGTGCCTATTTCGAAATCAGTTCCAACATTTCCACGCAACGATTGCTATAGCCCCACTCGTTGTCGTACCAGCCGACGATTTTCACGAAGCGATTGCCGAGCATCAACGTAAGTTTGCTGTCAAAAATGCATGAGTGCGGATTACCAACAATGTCTTGCGAAACAAGCGGCTCCTCGCTGTATTCGACCACGCCTTTGTAACTTTTCTCTGATGCGGCTTCTTTGAAAGCGGAATTGACGGCATCGACGGTCGCATCTTTCTCGAGCACAACGGTGAAGTCTGTTACCGAACCATCCGGCGTCGGCACGCGGTAAGCGCCGCCATTCAATTTGCCTTTTAAATCCGGGATGACCTCGCCGATCGCCTTTGCCGCCCCGGTGGTGGATGGAATAATATTCATCGCGGCTGCGCGTGCGCGCCTCAGATCATCATGCGGATAATCGAGAATGCGCTGATCGTTCGTATAGCTGTGGATGGTGCTCATGAAGCCATGCGCAATGCCGAATTTGTCGTGCAAAACCTTCGCCATAGGCGCGAGACAATTGGTTGTGCAACTCGCATTTGAAACGATCACGTGTTTCTCGGGATCAAAGAGATCATCGTTCACGCCGATGCAAATCGTCACGTCCGGATTTTTTGCCGGCGCGCTGATCAATACCCTTTTCGCGCCGGCTTTGCTCAAGTGCGGCTCGGCTTTATCGCGGCTCGTGAAAAACCCAGTCGACTCGAGGACTACGTCGACATCTAATTTTTTCCACGGCAAGCTCGCCGGGTCGCGCTCCTTCAAAATTTTAATTTTGTGTCCGCGGACGATAATGTTTTCGTCATCGTTGCCAATTTCGCCGTCGAATTTGCCATGGACCGAGTCCCACTTGAGTAAATGGGCGAGGGTCTTCGTGTCAGTGAGATCGTTGATTGCGCGCACACGCTCGACTTGTTTTTGCGTCATGGCGCGAAGCACGTTGCGTCCGATACGACCGAATCCATTGATAGTTAAACATCGAACATCAAACATCAAAAAGATCGAACATTTCTTTTGTTGATGAGGAGTTATGCCCCGCTCGTCAGTATCATACTGTCAGTCTTGTGCGCGCAAGCGGCGTGGACCGCAACGCCCACTTCTTCACGAATGAAAACGATTCTCGTGTTGGCCGACAGCCTTTCAGAGGGGTTCCAGCTCAAATCGAGCGAAGCGTATCCCCTTTTGCTCGCAGACAAATTGCGCGCCGCCGGCTTGAACTTCCAAGTGACTAACGCCAGCGCAAGCGGGGGCACAACCGAGGGCGGCCTGCAACGACTTCCGTCCCACTTGAAACGCAAGATCGACATCTTCATCCTCGAGCTTGGAATCAACGACGCTTTTCGTGGAGTGCCGGTCGATCGAATCCAAAGCAATCTGCAGGAGATTATCGATAACGTGAAAACGCGAAATCCGAGTGTGCGCGTCGTGATCGCGGGAATGCAGCTGCCAAATTATGGAGCCGACCGTTATGTGTCCGCCTTCGGAGAAATGTTCAACAAGCTCGCGACAAACAACGGTGCCGCATTGGTGCCCTATCTCCTCGAAGGTGTGGCAGGCGATCCGTCGCTAAATTTACCGGACGGCATTCACCCAAATGCCGCCGGCCAAAAAATTCTTGCCGAAAACGTCTGGCGTGTGCTCGAACCAGTCGCACGCGAGACAGCCGCGGAGGCGTCCTCGCGCGTTAGATAAAGAAACGATGGACCCTGCAAGACCAAATGATCCGGATCCGAGCGATCCTTTTAGTCCGGAACGCGCCGATCACGCGATCTTCGAAACGATCGAGATAGCGACGGAAGGCGAAGACTGCGACGAATGCGTGCGCAAACTGCGCGCGCCGCTCATGAAAGTCAAAGGCGTGAAGAACGTCAAAGTCGATCTCGGGCATGAGCGCGTTGTCGTCACATTCGACGCGCGCAAGACGCACGCGCCGGATCTCCACGACGCGATTCTGAAAAGCGGCTACAAGCCGGGACGATTCGCTGAAGAATAATGCGCTAGACCGCGGGTTGCTGTTGGGTGAGGCAGTGAAACGTCCCCAGCCCCCAGATTAATTCCCGGCAGTCGATCCCGATCACGCGACGATCGGGGAAAAGCCTTTGGAAGATCGACAATGCGGGTTCGTCGACGGGATCGGCAAAAGTCGGAACAAGCACGCAAGCGTTCGCAATGTAGAAGTTGGCGTAACTTGCCGGCAGTCGCTGCTTTTCGCGCACGACCTTTTTCGGCATCGGCAAAGTGACGATCTCGATCTCGCCCTGCTCGACTTTGCTCTGGCGCAAGCGCGCAAGATTTTCCTGGAGCGGTTCGTAGTTTTTATCCTCGCGATTTTCCTCCACAACCGTGACGACGGTGTTCTCCGAAACGAAGCGCGCGAGATCGTCGATGTGCCCATCGGTGTCATCGCCTTCGATTCCTTCGGCCAGCCAGAGAATATCCTCAACGCCGAAATAATCGCGGAGGCGTTGCTCGATTTCGGCGCGGCCCAAACTTGGATTGCGATTCGGATTTAGGAGACACGATTCCGTCGTCAGCAGTGCGCCCGCGCCATTTACCTCGATCGAGCCGCCTTCCAAAACCATTCGGGGATAAAAAACTGGTAGATGAAGAAATTGTGCGGCGCGGGTTGGCACGACTTCATCGAGATCGCACGGCGGATACTTGCAGCCCCAAGCATTGTAATCCCAATCGACAATCGCGAGGCGCGGATCGGCATTGCGCGTGAGAAAAATCGGCCCGTGATCGCGGCACCACGGCTCGTTTGTCGGAATCCGATAAAACGTGACGCGCTCCATCGATAATCCATCCAAGACTGCACGCGCCTCGGCTTCGTGCGCGCCGTTGCAGATATTGATACAGACTTCCTCAGATTCGATGAGCGCCTCCACCATCGCGCGCAGAGCCGGTAGAACCCGATTGAACGAATCGGGGAAACTGATTCCTTCCCGCCGGGGCCACGAGAGCCAGGTAGCAGCGTGCGGTTCCCATTCCGCTGGCATGCGATACCCAAGAGCGACGGGAGTTTGCGCCATTGCGTCCATGGAACAACAAACGTTCAACGCGCCGCTCTGAGCGCAAGTAGAACGCGCTCGACTCAATCTGCGATGGTAGGGCGCGACCACCGGGCGCGCTGCAGCCGACGATCCGCCCTGGTCGGGTTACGCCTATGTGCTTAGCGCAGCAAACTCAGCGGCTACGAGACTGTTTGCGTCGCGCCGGGTTTGTAAATCGCACCGATTATCGCTCCTGCGATGGCGAACATGATTAAGTCGCCCACAATCCAGCCACCGAGAATTTTCGTCGTTAGTGGTTGCACGGCGTAGATGATGAAATCATTGCCGACATAAACGAGCGCCACCATGATGCCTAATCGCGCGCCCGCACCTGCGCCACCTGCGGGAATAAATCGCGCACAAAGTAGCGTGAGAAAGAATGCCATCACGACGTGCCCGAAAATTAGCCACGGAAAATAGTTGCCAAAATCTGATTCGGGGCGCCAAAGCAATGGCACTTCATTATGGATGTCATGCATAAGATGCCCGTACCAGACGAATCCAAACGCAAAGAGAAAAACGAAGGCGGCGATGAATGCGAAGAAGAATTTTTTCCAGTTCATAATTTCTATTGAGGTTTGACTAACTTCTAAACAACCCTGGCACGTTCATTGCCAAATCGCCGCCGGCTTGTCGATATAAATTGCAGCTGCCGTGTCTCTTCGACATTACGCCAAGGCCGCCGCGGCGTGACTGCGGTCCATGGATTCAATGTCCAACCCGAGCTCGCGCAGCAAGCTGAGATCGAGATCTACTTCCGGGTTTTTTGCGGTGAGAAGTTTGTCGCCAAAGAAAATCGAATTTGCGCCCGCGAAGAAGCAGAGCGCCTGGCCTTCGCGTGAAATCCGGGTGCGACCCGCCGCCAGACGAACGCGCGCTTTCGGCAATGCCATCCGCGCGACCGCGATCAGCCTAACCAGTTCAAAAATGTTGATAGGCGATTGATCGGCCAGCGGCGTGCCTGGCATCGCCATCAAACAATTAATCGGCATGCTTTCTGGGAGCGGATCGAGATTGTTCAGAACTTCGAGCATGCGCAGACGATCATTTTCCGATTCACCCATGCCAATGATCCCACCGCAACAAACTGACATCCCACTCTCCTGCACGGCGGCAATCGTGTTGAGGCGATTCTGAAAGGTATGTGTGCTGACAATTTCGGGATAAAACTCGGGCGAAGTGTCGATATTATGATTGTAAGCGGTGACCCCCGCAGCCTTGAGTCTGCGCGCTTCGGCGGGGCCAATCTCACCGAGCGTGACGCACACTTCCATGCCGAGCTGACTCACTTCCCGCACGATCTCGAGCACGCGCTCGAATTTTTCCGAGCCGTCACGTACGCCCCGCCAGGCGGCGCCCATGCAAAACCGGGTCGCGCCTTGTGTGCGCGCGCGCTTTGCCGCCGCCAGTACGTTTTCAAGCGATAACAACTCTTCGCGCTCGATGCCG
>QHMQ01000217.1:2901-3213 GCA_003217835.1 Verrucomicrobiota bacterium | reverse complement strand
ACTGGCGACCGACGCACCGGCCGACAACAAAGGCAAAGGCGAAGCGTTTTCGCCGACTGATTTAGTCGCGACCGCGCTCGGCTCCTGTATCAGCACGACCATGGGTATTAAAGCGGAAGAGCTCGGGGTCGATCTTCGCGGAATGAAAGTGTCGGTAAAAAAAGAAATGTCGAAGGACGGGCCGCGACGAATCGTTGCTCTGCCGAGCGAAGTTCACATTCCGTTAGCACCGGATTCGCCGCATCGCGAGGTGTTGGAGCAGACTGCGCTGAATTGTCCAGTGCACAAAAGTTTGCCGCCGGAAATTAATCG
>QHMQ01000217.1:0-2847 GCA_003217835.1 Verrucomicrobiota bacterium | reverse complement strand
CGAAGCGCGCCAGCGCGAAGCCGAACGGGGAGGAATCTCCCAAAAGCTCGTTGATCATGCTATTTAACTTGTGGGATCCAGGCTCCGACTGTGAGATCCCTCACTTTGTTCGGGGTGACCGCGCAGTTAGTCATTTCTCCGCTGGATACAGCCACTGCAGATAATCGGCCACGCCGCGTTCGAGCGAGAATTGTGACTGGTACCCGAGCGCGCTCCGGACTTTATCCAAGTCCGCTTCGGTGAAGTTTTGGTAATGCGCGTGCGGGTTCTCGATGTAATCGGGCTGAAATTTTGTGCCGAGACATTTGTTCAGCACATCGATCAGCTCGTTGAACGAGCGCGCCTGACCGGAGCCAAGATTGTAGATCCCGCTCTGTGTTGCTTCGAGCGCGAGAATGCTGCCTTCCACGACATCTTTTACGTAAACGAAGTCACGTTTTTGATCGCCCTGCTTAAAAATGCGCGGACGCTGTCCGGCTTTCATCTGCTGGACGAGATGATAGACCATGCTCGCCGGGATCCCTTTGTGTGCTTCGCGCGGTCCGTAAACGTTGAAGTAACGCAAACCGATGATGATCCAATCGGGCAACTCGGCGGCCGCGCGAATGGCAATATTGTCCATGATCACTTTAGAAAATGCATAAATGTTCGCGGGCGCGGCCCCGTGAGATTCGACGCTGGCCTCCGTTGCCGGCCCATAAATCGATGCCGACGATGCATAAATGATTCGCGTCCTGGTTGAGCGGGCAAAGTCCAAAATGCGGCGGAAACTTTCCACGTTGTCATGAACCTGGATAAATTGGTCGTGCAACGTTGTATCCGTGATCGATGCGAGGTGGAAAACGGCGTCGACCTGTTCGTCTCCGAATTGTTTATGCCAATCGAGTGTGGCGAGGTTTTGGGCGACGAAATCGCCGCGATAGCCAGTGAGATTTTTGAAATCGCCGGAGCGGAAATCGTCGATCACTGTTAGTCGTGCGTCGTGGAATTTGTCCTGCAACGCGAGCGTAAGATTGGAGCCGATGAAGCCGGCGCCGCCGGTGATGATCAGATTAGGAGAAGAATCAGTTGAAGACACAGAGAATAGCTAATTGCGGATTGATAAATAAATCTTGAAAGATAAAGCGCAAGCCGCTACTCCTCGATCCAGTTCTTTGCGAGCTTAAGAAAGTGGATCGGCGCAAGAAATCCCGTGAAAATCGGGAGCAGTTGCGCTGCTGTAACTGGATACAACTTCCCATCGGCCAATCGTCCCCCGAAAGCATTCGGAGGCGGTGAAGGCGGGAAGAAGGGTGAAACCAGGAGCCAGAATATTTGTCCGGTCTACCTCATTCGTGCCCGTGTGTGCGGTGCACGAAAAAACTTCTTCGCAAAAAGAAGAAAATGGAGGAAAACTTGTTATGTGGAAGCAAAATGGCTGCGGGCTTTGGCTCGCTGGAATTTGGGTAACGCTTGCGCCAATCATCAGTCGCGCGCAGGAACCATCGCCTCCCGCTTCGCCGGTCGAAGCTCAGGCGGAGGAAATCATCGTGTCTGCAACACGCTTTGATATTCCCCTCGATCAATCGCCGGCGAGTGTGAGCGTGATCACGTCGGAAGATATCGAGCAAAAACAAATTCAGCGCGTGAGCAACGCATTGCGTGAAGTTCCTGGATTGTCCGTTGTGCAAACCGGCACCGCCGGGCAATTGACGTCGGTTTTCATGCGTGGATTACGTAGCGAGCATACACAAGTCTTGCTCGACGGCGTTCCTATTAATCAGGGTTTGCAAGGAGCGTTTAATTTCGCCGATCTGGTGACGGACGACATCGACAGGATCGAAGTCGTGCGGGGTCCGCAGAGCACCTTGTATGGGCCACGGGCGCTTGCCGGCGTCATTCAAATCTTCACGAAACAAGGCGAGGGAACGCCGACAATCATGCTGAGCGGTGAAGGCGGGTCCTACGATACCTTTCGGGAATGGTTGGAAAGCGAGGGCAAGATCGACCAGTTTGATTATTCGATCGGCGCCAGCCGAATCGACACCGACAACGCGCGCCCGAACAATCAATATCGAAATAGCGCTGCGATCGCGAACGTTGGCTGGTCTCCGAACGAACAATTTCGAATCGGCAGCCTGTTTACGTATTCACTCAGCGATACCGGCAATCCGAACACAATTTTCGATCCGAAACCGCTGGACAATTTTTTGACGGAACGCTGGCTCATTGCGCCCCACATCGATTTTCGGCTAAGCGACTGGTGGGAGCACAAACTCATTGTCAGTTATGATCATGAGCGGCAACTGAATGATCCGAATCAGGATGGGTTTGTCGGGCCGACCCGTGCGTTGTTTGAGCGGACAACGATTGATTATCAAAACAATTTAAGGCCGGCTTCGTGGCTCACATTAACCTCAGGATTCTTTTACAGCCGGGTCAACGCCGGGCAGGAGCGACCCTTTGTTGTGCAACTTTTTGGGCCGCAACCGACCTTTGTAAGCGATCACACCCAGGAGACAGCTGGGTTCTTGCAAGCGACTGCGACGCCGATCGAAAACCTGATTTTCGTCGTGGGTGGGCGTTTCGATCACTTCAATCAATTCGGCAACGTCTGGACTTACCGGTTTGCCAGCAGTTACAAGATCGACAAGACAAACACGACTTTGCATTCAAGCGTCGCGACCGGATTCGGCCCCCCAAGCAGTCAGGACAAGATTTTCGGGAATAATTTTGGATTGCAGCCGGAGAAAAATCTCGGGTGGGATATCGGTGTCGAACAGCGGCTCTGGTCCGGCGGTGGCCGGAGCGTCACTCTGGGTGCGACTTATTTTCATAATGACTTGTCGAACGTGATTGGATTTAACG
>QHMQ01000037.1 GCA_003217835.1 Verrucomicrobiota bacterium | reverse complement strand
GATACCCGAGCGCGCATTCGTGCAATTCTTTCTCGGAACATTGGGCAAGCGGGCGCGCGCAAGGAAATGTATAGACTGTGTGCTTTATTGACTCGCCTCCCCTCGCGGGCTTGTCCGTCCATGTCGTTCGGCCCCCGCCGACTCCATTGCCGATCTCGCGCGCATCGCCAAACCGCTTGCGTAGAGCTTGCGAGATCTGCCGGATGTGCGCGACCTGTTTCATCGACGAACAAATGAATGTCGCCAGACATTCCCACTTTGGCTGGCGAATGATGCGTAAGCCGCGGCAAAAATTTCGCGCCGCCTCCATGATCTGATCGTCCGGAAATGCCGCGCAAATTTCCGCGAGCGGATGATCGAGCGCGAAATAATTCGCAACCATTCTGGAGAGTGGTCGTCGCTGCGGCGACCTGGTCGGCGTCTCGCCACCGCGAACTTTTAATACATTACCGCGCTGCTCTACATAAACCGCCATGTCCGCGATCGCGCCCACATATCCCTCTCCACATTCTTCCCAGTGAAAGACCTGGCCGGAGTCGAGCGTCATCGCGAGATCAAAATCGGGTGCTGGAATTTCAACTAGTTTCATGGTGGATCGAGCAGTCCCTTGTTTGATGCTAAATTAGGCGGCGAAGCCGCATTTGTCTTAGCATCGCGCGACGGAGCCCGCGATCCACCTTGCGCGTCTGCGAAATTCTGTCACCTAAGATCGACATGGACGCTCGGCTCGGCATCGATAGCGCCGTTCTACTTCTTTATTTTGTCATCATCATCTCCATCGGCCTCTACATGGGCCGAAAAGAGGAAGACCTCAAAGACTTCGCGCTCGGCGGCCGCAGAATCCCGTGGTGGGCCGTGCTCGCCTCGATCATCGCCGCGGAAACGAGCGCGGGCACATTCTTCGGCACGCCGGGCGAGGGCTTCGCGCTCCGCAATTACACTTATCTGCAGCTCGCCCTCGGCACGATCCTCGCGCGCATCCTGGTCAGCTACATTTTCATCAAACCGTACTACGATTACAAAGTTTACTCGATCTACGAATATCTGACGGCGCGCTTCGGCGTTGCGACGAAGAACGCGGCTTCGGCTGTCTTCATGATCACCCGTCTGCTCGCCTCTGGGGCGCGGCTTTATGTCGCCGCTATTGCGCTTGCCCTCGCCTACGAAATGATTTCCGGCACCCGCCCGAGCCAAACTGAAACACTGCTGATTTACATCGGATCAACGATTGCGATCGTGATCCTCACCGCGATTTACACGACACTCGGTGGAATCAAAGCGGTCATCTGGACCGATTTTATTCAAGCCTCAATCATGATGGGCAGCGCGCTGGTCGCCCTCGGCCTGCTTTACTCGGCCATCCCCGGCGGTTGGAGTGAAATCGTTGCGCGCCACGGCGGCTTCGGCATTTCCGATTTTCTGACCACGGGTCTCGATCCGGCCAAAACGGGTTGGGATAAAATCAAAGGAATGTTTGAGACCGATTACACGATTTTCGCAGGATTGATTGGGGCCACATTCATCACCATGGCGACGCACGGCACCGATCAAGACATGGTGCAGCGCATGTTGACCGCGCCCGATATTCGCCGCAGCCGGCGCTCGCTCATTCTTTCAGGACTCGCCGACATCCCGATCGTGCTCACTTTCTTGAGCATCGGTTTGTTGCTCTGGACTTATTATCAGGCGCATCCCGATCCCACTCTCCCCAAAACGCCTAACGAGACTTTCTGCCATTTCATTCTTTACGAAATGCCTGTGGGTCTGCGCGGACTTCTAATTGCCGGAATTTTCGCCACCGCGATGGGATCATTGAGCACGGCGCTAAACGCCCTGGCCACGAGTTTCACCCGCGACTGGTACGAGAGCTACATCAATCCCAATGCCACCAGCGAACAAAGCCTGCGCGCCGTGCGCTGGGCGACTGTGTGGTTTTCTGTCCTGATGATCGTCGTTGCATCCACCACGTCCTATCTCGTCATCGTGCACCCCAACGTGCGGATCATCCCAATCGTGCTTGGAATTTTCGGTTACACCTATGGCTCGCTGCTAGGGGTATTTCTCTGCGGCATGTTCACCAAGCGGCGTGGCAACAACTCCGGCAACATCATCGCCATGATCATCGGTTTCATCGTCGTCGCGATCTTGAGTGGATTGCCCAATAGCATCGCCAGCATCTTCGGTGGACAGCTCTATCCCCAACCGAGCTGGCTACCAGTCCTGGTATTCCCCTGGTGGATCTGCTTCGGAACCATTGTCACGTTTTGCGTGGCGGTTCTGTTCCGAACCGGCCGCGAACATCCCCCGTCACCTTGATCGACTGGGTAAGACGCGGTTTCCAGGAATTTGCCTAATCCCGACGAATTAGTCGTCGAGCGGCAGAAGATTGTGGGTTACGCTCAGGGCCAACCAAGTTCGACCCACGAAAAGCGGCGAAATTTCCCACGCGCGCGAACTCGCCATGCAGTAACGGCGCCCGGTTGCGATTCTTTTCCGGACTGGCCGGGAACATCATTTACGAGCGGATTAGCGCGATATTGAAACAGGCTATTGACCGCGCGAGCATCACTGAAATACTTGAGGCGTCAACGGCAGTCTTTTCACGAAACCCTCAACCACGCAAATCCATGCCCCACATCGTGACCGACAAATGCACCGGATGCAAGTTCACCGACTGTGTGGAGGTGTGTCCCGTCGCCTGTTTCTACGAGCTGGACAACCAGGTGGTCATTCACCCGGATGATTGCATCGATTGCATGGCATGCGTGGACGTATGCCCAGTGCACGCCATCTACGAGGAGAACGACCTTCCACCAGAATTCGCAAAAGATGTCGAGTTCAACGCGGTTCAGGCCAAGCAGCTGAAGGACTCGGGCGCGCCGGCAATCACGGCTCGCAAGGAGCCGCTGCCTGGCGCCGCGGAGCGGAAAAAGGCCTTGGGTTATTGAGCGACCATCCCACGCTGGTGTTTACACCGGTGCAATCCGTCATTCAGCGCCAGATCGATGCGACCCACGCGCAGATCGACAAGTTGGTTTACGAGCTTTACGGCTTGAGCGCCGACGAAATCAAAATCGTTGAGAAGACTGCGGCGTCAGCACCGTGAGTTCAAGGACGCGACGGCGCCCGTCCCTCCAATCTCTTCTCGCTCGCCAGCCTGATCGATAACTCGCGCAACTGGCGCGGGTCGACGTCGGCCGGCGACTGCGTCATCAGGTCGAGACCACGATTGTTTTTCGGGAATGCCATCACATCGCGGATGGTGTCTTCGCCGCAAATTAGCATAACGAGCCGATCGAGCCCGAGCGCAATGCCGCCATGCGGCGGCGCGCCGAGCCGTAATGCGCGAAGCAAGTGACCGAAGAGCGATTGTCGATCTTCCGTGCTCACGCCGAGCGCTTCGAACATCTTTTCCTGCAATTCGGGCTCGTGAATTCGAATGCTGCCGCCGCCGATCTCGACGCCATTTAAAACAACGTCGTAAGCTTCCGCGCGAATTTCACCAAACTTCTTCGCATCGAATAATGCAACATCGGCTGCTTTCGGCCGTGTAAACGGATGATGCACTGCGTTCCATTTGTTCTCCTCGGCGCTCCATTGCATGAGCGGAAAATCTGTGACCCAAAGAAAATCCCAGTCCGAGCCGGACTGGCCTTTTGCGGCCTTCCCATGCAAATCCTGAATCTCTGCCACCCGCAGCCGGGTGCGCCCGAGCACTTCACAGGCGGTTTCCCATTTGTCCGCGCCGAACAAAATCAAATCGCCCTCCTCGATCTTTAGTTTCGATTGCAACGCGGCCTTCTCCGCATCGCTGAAAAATTTCACAATCGGCGATTTCCATTCGCGGTTCTCGACCTTGATGAAGGCGAGCCCTTTTGCGCCGAACAACTTCGCGGTTTCGGTCAGCTCCTCGATTTGGCCAGTTGTGATTCCAGCAAATCCTTTCGCGTTGATCGCCTTTACGACGCCTCCCGCATCGAGCGCGCCTCGAAAAACCTTGAAACCACTCGAACGAAAATCGTCGCTAATATCGACAAGTTGTACGCCGAAGCGGCGATCGGGTTTGTCACTGCCGTAACGATTGATCGCCTCGCGATATGTGAGCCGATCGAAGGGCGCTTTGATGTCGATGTCGCGAGCGGCCTTGAAGATTGCCCGAAGCATTCCTTCAGTAACCCCGAAAATGTCGTCAGGCGTGACGAAGGACGCTTCGATATCTATTTGAGTGAACTCCGGTTGCCTGTCTGCGCGCAAATCTTCGTCGCGGAAACATCTCGCGATTTGGAAATATTTTTCCACGCCGGCGACCATGAGCAGCTGCTTATATTGCTGCGGCGCTTGCGGCAGCGCGTAAAACTTGCCGGGGGCAAGCCGGCTCGGCACCAAGAAGTCGCGTGCGCCTTCCGGCGTGCTCTTCGATAAAATCGGCGTCTCCACTTCGATGTAGCCTTGGCTGTCGAGGTAATCGCGAGTTGCCTTGGCCACGCGGTGGCGCACTCGCAAATTGCGTGCGAGCCGCGGACGTCGCAGATCGTAATAACGATAAGTCATCCGCAGATCTTCATTGTGAATTTCGGCGTCGATCGGGAACGGTAAGGCGTCCGCGCGATTCAGAATTTGCAGACGATTCGGAATGACCTCGATATCACCGGTTGCGAGTTTTGGATTTTCTGTTCCGGGGACCCGCGCCGCAACTCGACCGGATATCTCGATCACGTCTTCGCTGCCCAAACTACGCGCTTCCTTCGCGACTTCTGCGTTTTCCTCGGGGCGAAAAACCACCTGGGTAAGCCCCGCTCGGTCGCGGAGATCAATGAAAATGACGCCACCATGGTCACGCAAGACGTGCACCCAACCGGCGAGCGTGACTTGCTTGCCGATGTCAGTTTTGCGCAATGAATTGCAATCGTGCGTGCGATACATCGTTCTTGTCATGCTGAGCGAAGTCGAAGCACCTCTCAAGTTATCATTGCTGGTAGGGACAGACCCGCGGGCGGTCCTCAAATAAGTCGGCGCGCAGGGTCTGGTCGCGCCTTACCGCGGCAATTCGGATCCGATGGCGCTAACGAGGTCTTTACTTGGAACAAGTTGCTGCTCACCGCTCGCCATCTGCTTCATTTTCACCTGTGGCCATTCGTCGCCAAATAAAATGGCAAGTCGCGCGCCGAGTTGCTCGGCGGTTTGAAATTGTTTGGGGACTTTCTCGGTTGTCAGTGCGTAATCGACGCGGTAGCCGCAATCTCGAAGTTGCTGGATTTGCGTAAGCGCATCGGCGCGGCGCTCCTCCTTTGCGATGACAATGTAGATGTCGATCTTTTGCTCGGCAGCGATCGCTTGTTGCATCTTCTCGCGCGCTCTCGCGGTTTCATTCATTAATTCGCCCAGGACGACGTCCCCCATGGCAAAGCCAAGCGCAGGCATGGAAACCGCACTGTCGCTGAGTTGCGCGATCAGATTGTCGTAACGGCCGCCGCCGGCGATAGCGCGAAGTTTTCCTGCGCGATCGAATACCTCGAAGACGATCCCGGTATAATAAGCAAGGCCGCGGACAATCCGGACATCGACATTAATGAAATCGGCCAGCCCTCGGCCGCGCAAACCGTTGACAAGCCTCTCGAGTTTCTCGCTTTTTCCGCCGTCACTCAAAATGGCGAACACCGGATCGGCAAGCTCGCCAAGTTTCGCCCGCGTATTTTCC
>QHMQ01000036.1 GCA_003217835.1 Verrucomicrobiota bacterium | reverse complement strand
GGGCGTGAGAGTTTATTACGCGGCCTGAGCGGGTTTTTTGTCGCCCGGATCACAACGTCGGACGGCGCGTTGCTAGCGAAAATGCCCACGATTAATCAGCTCATTCGAAAAGGACGTCGCAAGGTGTCGGTGAAATCGAAGTCGCCGGCGCTGACCGATTGTCCGCAGCGACGCGGTGTCTGTGTGCAGGTGATGACGCGCACGCCGAAGAAGCCGAATTCTGCGCTGCGCAAAGTGGCGAAAGTGCGCTTGACGAACGGCCAGGAAGTGATTGCCTACATTCCGGGGGAAGGGCACAATCTGCAGGAGCACTCGATCGTGCTCGTGCGCGGAGGGCGCGTGAAAGATTTGCCGGGTGTGCGCTACCACATTGTGCGCGGCACGCTCGACTCACTTGGCGTGGACGGTCGCCGTCGCAGCCGATCGAAATACGGTGCGAAGCGTCCGAAAGGGGGCGCTGGCGGAGGTGGCGGCGGGGGCAAGCAAGCCGCCGCGGCGAAGGAAAGCGCAGAAAAGAAATAATTTTGGATAGGAAAATCGACAATGTCACGGCGGCGGAAAGTTTACAAAAAAGAGGAGCGCGTCGATTCCCGATACGGGAGTCTGGCGGTCGCGCGTCTTATTTCCACCGTGATGAAGCGAGGCAAGAAATCCCTCGCGGAACGGATCGTTTATACTGCGATCGACAGGTCGCGCGAGGGTTCTGATTCGGTCGATCCGCTCGAAGTTTTAAACAAAGCGCTGGAAAACGTCAGGCCGCGTCTGGAAGTAAAATCGCGCCGCGTCGGTGGCGCGACTTACCAAGTGCCGATGGAAGTGGCGCCGGCGCGTCAAGTCTCACTGGCCATGCGCTGGATCGTGCAATATGCGGATAACCGCCGAGGAATGCCCATGGCCGACGCGCTGGCGCATGAGATCAAAGATGCCGCTTCCGGCCAGGGCAACGCGATTAAAAAGCGCGAAGATACACATAAAATGGCGCAAGCGAACCGCGCGTTTGCGCATTTCCGCTGGTAAGAATCATGCCTGCTACGCTCGAACAAAAACGTGTCGCGAAGAATCCGAATTCGCCAGATCGCAAGTTTCCGCTCGAGCGCACGCGAAATATCGGAATCGCTGCGCACATCGATGCCGGTAAGACGACACTGACCGAGCGCGTTCTGTTTTACACCGGCATGATCCACAAAATCGGTGAGGTGCACGAAGGCACCACCGTAACCGACTGGATGGAGCAGGAGCGTGAACGTGGCATCACGATCACGTCCGCGGCGACGACCTGCGCGTGGACGCAACGGAAAGAAGAAGGCGTCTACAAAATTTTCGAAGGAGTCAAGCAGCGTATCAATATTATCGACACGCCCGGTCATGTCGATTTCACCGCGGAAGTCGAGCGCTCGCTCCGAGTGCTCGATGGAGCGATTGCGGTCTTCGATGCCGTCGCAGGCGTGCAGCCGCAATCAGAAACCGTTTGGCGGCAGGCGACGAAATACAATGTCCCGTGCATTGGGTTCATCAACAAGATGGACCGCGTCGGCGCGGACTTTAAAATGTCGATTGAAAGCATGCGCAAGAAACTCGGCGCCAACGCGTGGCCGGTTTTGCTTCCGCTTGGCAAAGAAGATCAGTTCAAAGGCCAGATCGACGTCATTAATAAGAAAGCGGTCATTTATTCCGACAGTGATCAGCTCGGATCGACGTATGAACTTGCCGACGTTCCAAAGGAATACGTCGATCTTGTCGACAAGGCTTATCACGATCTGGTCGAGCAAATTTCAAATCTCGACGACGAAGTTGCGGAGGTTGTTCTCGAAGAAAAACCGGTTACACCGGAGCTGTTGAAAGCGGGCATTCGCCGTCAAACGATTGCGAATAAGTTTGTTCCGGTGGTCGCCGGTCTCGACATCCCGCCGGCCAAAGGCATGGAGCCCGATTCGCACGAACCGATGGAGGCGCCGACGGATGACAACGGAAAATTCTGTTCTCTGGCATTTAAACTTTGGAGCGACCCGTTTGTCGGCAAACTCGTTTTCTTCCGCGTTTACTCCGGCACACTGTCGAAAGGCGACACGGTTTACAATCCGCGCACCAACAAACGCGAACGCATTTCACGTTTGATTCAGATCCAAGCCGATAAACGTGAGGACATCGAGACGTGTTACTCCGGCGACATCGCGGCGATCGTCGGCATTAAGAACATTACGACCGGCGATACGTTGTGCGATGAAGATCATCCAATCCTCCTTGAGCCGCCGTCGTTTCCTGATCCAGTTATTTCAATGGCGATCGAGCCCAAAACGAAGCTGGATCAGGAAAAAATGGGGATCGCATTGCAGCGCCTGGCGGAAGAAGATCCCACTTTTCGCGTTTATACGCATGAAGACACCGGCCAAACGATTATCGCCGGCATGGGCGAGTTGCACCTCGAAATTATTCGCGACCGCATGTTCCGCGAATTCAAAGTGGACGCCAACGCGGGCAAACCGCAAATCGCTTATCGCGAAACGATCACGACCAACGCGCACGGCGTCGGCAAGTTAATCAAACAATCCGGTGGTCGCGGTCAGTACGGACACGTCGAGGTTGATGTACGTCCGGGGGCTCGCAGCACAGGTTTGGTGGTGGAAAACAAAATCGTGGGCGGCGTTATTCCGCGCGAATACATTCCGGCGGTCAAAAAAGGCATTGACGAAGCGATTCTAAACGGTGTTCTCGGCGGTTATCCCGTGGTCGATGTTGAAGTGGACATCGTTTATGGAAGCTTCCACGAAGTCGATTCCAGCGAGCTCGCTTTCAAACTGGCGGCGATTTTCGCCATGAAAGATGGCTTCAAGCAGGGCAAACCGATTTTGCTCGAGCCGATCATGAAGGTTGAAAATATCACGCCGGAAGAATTTCAGGGAGACATTTGCGGGGACTTGAGCCGCCGTCGTGGCAGTATTAGCAGCATCGAAACGCGCGGTAATCTCACGATTGTTCACGCGGAAGTTCCGCTTGCCGAGTTGTTCGGTTACGCAACTGCCATCCGCTCGCTCTCCAAAGGCCGATCGAGTTACTCGATGGAGCCGTCACATTTTCAACCGGTGCCGCCGAACCTGGTCCCGGCGATTCTCGATCAAAAAGAGACGAAATGAGCAACGGCCAGCGCATCCGGATTCGTTTGAAGGCGTTCGATCATCGCATGCTTGATCAATCCGCCGTCGACATCGTCGAGACTGCGAAGCGCACGGGCGCACGCGTGGCCGGGCCGATTCCTTTGCCGACTTTGATCGAGAAGTTCACGGTGAATCGCTCCCCGCATGTCGATAAAAAATCGATGGATCAATTTGAAATCCGCACCCACAAACGCTTGCTCGATATTATCGAGCCGACCTCGAAGACAGTGGATGAATTGAAGAAACTGAATTTGCCTGCGGGTGTTGATATTACGATTAAGATTTAAGCGGAGGAGCTTCTGAAATACTTGCAAGCCCACGATCATGAGCATTGGACTTCTCGGACAAAAAATCGGCATGACCAGCGTCTACGACGCCAATGGCCGGTTGCGTCCCGTGACCGTGATCGCGGCGGGCGATAATGTCTTGCTGCGTCGCTTGACGGCGGAAAACGAGGGCTATTCGGCTGTGCAAGTAGGGTTCGATTTCCAGAAGGAATCGCGGGTAACCAAGCAGCTGCTAGGCGAATTCAAAAAGGCTGGTGTCGAGCCGAAGAAATTCGTACGCGAATTTCGGCTCGATGCTGACTCACCCGAAGGCGAGATCAATTTAAACGTCACGCAATTTCAGGCGGGTGACTATGTCGATGTAATCGGCCGGTCGAAAGGGAAAGGGTTTCAGGGCGTGATGAAAAAACATAACTTCCACGGGCAGGGCGCCGCGCACGGTTCTAAAACCCATCGACGCATCGGTGCCGTCGGCAACCGTTCCACTCCGGGACGGATTTGGAAAAACATGGGCATGCCGGGCCACCTCGGCGACGAGCGCGTGACCGTTCAGAATCTTCAGGTCATGCAGGTGCGTGAAACCGAAAAAGTGATTTTGATCAGCGGTGCAGTTCCCGGAGCGAATGGAAGCTATGTGGTCATTCGTCCGGCGATTAAGAAACCATTGGCAGCGAGATAATGAGCGCGAAAGTTCTAACCAAAGCCGCGGCGAAAGAAGCGAAGATCGATCTGATCGAAGATGGACGGGGAACGCAGGCTGTTCATGACTCGGTCGTGGCGATGCGCGCGGCCCGCCGTTCCGGATCGGCCAACACGAAAACGAAGGCCGAAGTGAATCTGTCTGGGGCAAAACCATGGCGGCAAAAAGGAACCGGACGTGCACGGGCCGGTTACAAATCGTCGCCGATCTGGCGTGGCGGCGGAGTCGTTTTCGGCCCTAAACCACGCGATTATTCGAAAAAGATTCCAAAATCCGTGCGGCGTCTCGCTTTTCAAAAGGCGCTGAGCGAGCGAATCAACGCCGGCGATGTCTTGACCATCGACAAATTCGAACTGCCGGAAATGAAAACGAAGTCATTCCTTGCGTTGCTGAAAAAACAGACGGCTGCGCGGAAGGTCTTGCTGATCTCCGACGCATTTGATCAAACCACATTCAAGTCGGCGCGCAACGTCAAACCGGTGAAGCTCGCGACTGCTGCTGATGTAAATACCGAGCAACTCCTCGCATTCGAAAAAATTCTCGTCACACACAAGGCGCTCGAACGCCTCGCGGAAAGGACCAGATGAACGAGCCGTCCCAGATCATTCAAACCGCATCGTTGACGGAAAAGTCAACGCTTATGAGCGAGAAGCAAAATAAGTATGTCTTCCGGGTCAGTCCGCGTGCGAATAAAATTCAGATCAAGAATGCGATCGAACGCTTGTTCCAAAAGAAAGTTGTCAATGTAAACACTTGTAATTACGCCGGCAAAAAGAAACGGGAACGTCGCGCCGATTATGGACGCAAGCCGCATTGGAAAAAAGCGATCGTCACTTTGAAGGAAGGCGAGAAGATCGACCTGGTTTAATATGGCACTGAAAAATTATCGCCCACTCACACCAGCGCTGCGCTTTAAGTCGCTGCCGAGCTTTGACGAAATCACGAAGTGGAGGCCGGCAAAGGGCCTTATTGAGCCGAAGAAAAAAACCGGCGGACGTAATAACAATGGCCGGATGACGTCGCGGCACATCGGTGGCGGGCACAAGCAAAAGTATCGCAAGGTCGATTTCAAACGCCGCAAACGCGGGGTTGCAGCAGAGGTGGTTGGTATCGAGTACGATCCGAACCGCTCCGCGCGGATCGCTCTGATTAAATATGCGGACGGCGATCTGAGTTATATTCTGGCGCCGGATGGACTTCGCGTTGGATCGACAGTCGCGGCCGGGGACGATATTGCACCTGACCTAGGGAATGCGCTTCCTTTACGTTCAATTCCGCTTGGCACTAACATTCACAATATCGAATTAACACCGGGCCGTGGTGGACAGATTGCGCGCAGTGCCGGCCAGCAAGCGACGCTGAACAACCGCGAAGGCGGCTACGCGCTCGTGAAATTACCCTCCGGCGAGATTCGTCGCATTCATGAGAACGCGTATGCAACGGTAGGCCAGGTTGGCAACGTCGATCATATGAACGTTGCCAGCGGCAAAGCGGGACGGACTCGCTGGCGTGGACGGCGCTCACACGTGCGCGGCATGGCGATGAACCCGATCGATCATCCGATGGGCGGCGGCCAGGGGAAATCGAAGGGTGGCGGTGGTCGGCATCACCCCGTCAGTCCTTGGGGACAACTCGCCAAAGGATTTAAAACACGCAGCAAACACAAGCCGAGCGATCGTTTCATCCTCGAACGCCGGCGCAAAAAGTAATTTGATTTTTATGGCTAGATCATTGAAGAAAGGACCCTTCGTCGAGTCGTATCTTTTAGAGAAGATCGACAAGATGAACAACTCGAGCGCAAAAAAACCGATCAAAACCTGGTCGCGGCGCTCGATGGTGACACCGGATTTTGTCGGGCACACGTTTTTGGTGCACAACGGAAAGACTTTTAGTTCCGTTTTCATCACCGAGAATATGGTTGGTCATAAGCTCGGTGAATTTTCACTGACTCGGGTGTTCAAGAAACACGGTTCGCACACGGCGAAGGTAACCAAGTGATGATTTTAGATTGAAGATTTCAGATTTCAGATTTGCGGAAGTGGGGACGAAGCCTCGACGACAATCTGCAATCTACATTCTGCAATCTGCAGTTGGGTTGTGCTTGATGGCTGCTTCGGCAGCGCGGGCAGAGGGAGATAGTTCTTTGTCAGAATCCAAAATTGAAAACGCGGAACAGGCAGTGACCGCTGAGACCTTGCTCGCCAAGAACGATCAACTGCGAAAGCAGTTGTCGATCGAGCAGGAATCGCTCAGGAGTTTGACGAGCAGTCTGGCGGAATCGAACGCGGAGGCGGAGTTGTTTCGTCGCAAATATTCCGATTTGGAATTGCGAATGGAAGCGCTAGGTCTGGCTTCAGTGAACAAAGATCGCGCGAAGCTGGAGCAACGCTTGCTTTCTGCGGTGAGCGATCTTCAGCTTGCCCAGAAGGAGCGCGACGAATATCGCGACCAGATGTTGCGGCTGAACGAGGCGATGTTGCGTTATTTGAAAACATCGCAGAGCGGCGATGCGCAAGCGCGGATGGACGTGGAAACGCAATTGCGTAGCACGAACCAACTCGCCACCAAATCGAGAAATGCGCCGGATTCGGCGCGACCAAGCTTGATGGATGGAAGTGTTATCAGCATGAAGGAGGAGTGGTCGTTCGTGGTCGGCAACCTTGGCGAAAAACAAGGTGTGAAAATTGGAATGCCGATGCGTGTCATGCGCGATGACCGCAAGATTGCGACGTTGCGAGTGGTGGATGTGCGTCAGAAAATTTGCGGTGCAGTGATTCAAGAAATGGATTCGGAGAAGGAAAAAATAAAAGTGGGTGACCGCCTCCAGGTGGATGCGCAACCCAGTATGACTTTAAAATAATGGAAGTTAGGTCGATATATAAGTATGCGCGGATTTCGCCGTTCAAAGTACGCGAAGTTACGCGTGAGATACAAGGCCTGCCGGTTTCGGCGGCGCTCGATGTGCTGGCTTTCACTCCGAAGAAAGCGGCATTTCTAGTCGGCAAAACCCTCAAGAGCGCGGTCGCTAACGCAGAGAACAACGCCAATCTTAAACCGGACGGCCTAGTGGTGAAGGAGGCGATTGTCGGCGAAGGCCCAACGCTAAAGCGACTGATGCCGAGAGCTCGCGGCAGCGGCAGTCGCATTTTAAAGCGCACGAGTCATATTCGCATCGTGCTGAGCGATGAGATTTTAATCGAAACGCGGGAAACGAAAAAAGCGAAACGAGAACAAGAAAAGAAAGACTTCAAGAAGCAGGCAACAGCCAGCGAGACGAGCGAAAGATCGACAACGGCGTCGAAGACCGGCGCCAAAAGCAAGAATCGAAAGAAGAAAGCGAAAAGGTAATTTATGGGACAAAAAGTTAATCCGATTGGCTTCCGCCTCGGCGTGAATCGGGACTGGCGCTCGCGCTGGTACGCATCGCCGCAGGATTTGCCGGGATTCCTGCATAGTGATCTCGAGATTCGTAATTACGTAAAGAAGAAGCTGCAGTTCGCCGCTGTCTCAAAAATTGTCATCGAGCGTGCGTGGAACAGCATTCGCGTCACGATTTTCACGGCGCGTCCCGGGATCGTAATCGGACGTAAAGGTGCGGAAATTGAGAAGATGACCGAAGAGATTTCGAAAATGGCGCAAGGCAAGCAAATCAAGATCGACATCCAGGAAATCAAATCGCCAGAGCTCGACGCGCAGCTGGTCGCGGAAAATGTTGCTTTACAAATTGAGCGCCGCATCGCGTATCGGCGCGCGATGAAAAAAGCGGTGCAGACGGCGATGGATTTTGGTGCGGAGGGGATTCGCCTGCGTTGTTCGGGACGTCTCAACGGCGCGGAGATCTCGCGCTCGGAATGGTATCGCGAAGGCAAGGTGCCGCTGCACACGCTTCGGACGGGAATTGATTATGGTTTCGCCGAAGCCAATACAGTTTACGGCAAGATCGGCGTGAAATGCTGGATCTGTAAGAAAGAAGAAGTACCCGCTCAACCCGCGCCAGCGCCCCCGCCACCGCCGTTGCTAATTC
>QHMQ01000058.1 GCA_003217835.1 Verrucomicrobiota bacterium | reverse complement strand
GCGAAACGGCCGAGCGCGGCTGGCTTGTGTGCGGCGTAGAATAATTACGCCCATGCAGACGAGTACGAATGCAAACAGGGTTCCAATGTTGGTGAGATCGGCGAGCGAGCCGATATCGGCCAGCGCAGCAACGCCGCCAACGACAACACCGGTCCAAATCGTCGTGATGTATGGCGTCCGGAATCGCGGGTGAATTTTCGCAAAATACGGCCAAAGCAGGCCATCGCGCGCCATCGCCATGAAGATGCGAGGCTGACCGAGTTGAAACACTAGCAGCACAGACGTGATACCGGCGAGCGCGCCGGCACTGATAAGGCCTTGCGCCAACCGATGACCGGCGAAGGCGGTCGCGACCGCAGCCGGATCACCAAGGTACGTGGTGTACAACCGCATACCGGTGATCACTGCCGCCATCAACACATAGAGCACGGTACAGATGATGAGGCTGGCAATGATTCCAATCGGCATGTCCCGCTGCGGATTTCTTGCTTCTTCGGCGGTAGTGGATACGGCGTCGAACCCGATGAAGGCAAAGAAGACGATCGCCGCGCCGCTCATCACGCCACCGACACCATTCGGAACAAACGGCTGCCAATTGGTCGGGTGAATCAGGAATGCGCCAAATGCAATCACAAACACGACGACGGCGACCTTGATGATCACGATGGTCGTATTCGTCCGCGCGCTTTCACGAATTCCGTAAATCAAGAGCATGGTCACCGCTGCGACGATGAGAACCGCCGGAAGATTCAAGGCAATCGGCTGTCCGGCAATGACTGGCAGCGTAGTCGAAGAATAATTTGTGAGTGCGTCGCCTCCGGTCGCGACTATACCGCTGGCAGTCCGGTAATCATTTACCAGCCAGAGCGGAAATTTAAGACCAAAGAGGCTGCCGCACAGTCTTACGAAATAGCCCGACCAACCGACTGCAACCGCCATGTTCCCGACCGCGTATTCAAGAATGAGATCCCAACCGATGATCCACGCGACAATCTCACCGAGCGTCGCATACGAATATGTGTAGGCAGAGCCCGAGACCGGAATCATCGCGGCAAGCTCGGCGTAGCAAAGGGCGGCGAATCCGCATGCGATCGCGGCCACTACAAACGAAAGCATAACAGCCGGACCAGCACCCGGCCGGCCAAACACCAAGGGCGCATGTGTTATCCACGACTGAATGAAATTCAGCACCGGCGTCTTCCAAATTGACCCGATTGCCTGTGCTTGTTCTCCGGCCGCCGCCGTTCCCGCCAGCGCGAAGATTCCGGTTCCAATGATTGCGCCGATGCCGATGCAAGTGAGATCAAACGCAGAGAGGGCACGCTTCAATTGGCGCTCAGGCGCTGCTGCCTCAGCCATTAAATGCTCAGGGCTTTTCGTTTTGAAAAGTTGAAGAGTCACGGCGCGAGATCGTGTCATCAACGGCTTTGGCTGGTCAATCTTAAGTTTCTATCTCCATTTCGACTGGCCGGCGACTAAGGCTCTGTCGCCCGTCAAACCGGCGCTGCGCGATGGCTAGAGGCGACGGACAGAAGACATTCTAAAATGGACGTTGGGGGGCAGTTTTTCTAAACTCGCGCTGTGGCCGACGAACCGACGAAACTGATCCAAGGCGATACTGCGATCTGGGCAGCGGAAGAATCTGCTTATCCAAAAAGGCGCTTCTTCGGTCGCCGCAAAACGCAATCACCGCCGTTCACGCATTGCGAGAACTGCGGCGCATCCTTGAGCGGACACTTTTGTTGGCAGTGCGGGCAGGCAGCGATCGATTACCGGCGTTCCTTTCGACATGTGATTGTCGATGTTCTTGATTCGTTTCTGAATTGGGACTCGAAATTTTTCGCCACGCTCGGGCTGCTCATCGCAAAACCGTGGCGGCTAACGAACGACTTTCTCGCTGGTAAGCGTGTCCGTTATGTGCATCCGGCGCGGCTCTATTTGCTTGCCAGCATTTTATTTTTCTTCGCCGTTACCTACTGGGTGAAATCAGCGCACCTGAATCCACAAAACCTGACACCTCAAGCGCGCGCCGAGATCGAGACCGATCTCGAAAAGAAGAATCTAACGCCGGAACAGCGCGCTAATGTAGAAAAGGCGTTGAAGATTCTGCCTCCGGAAACAGCGGATAAGATCGAACAGGCTATCAAACGCAAGGAAACGCCCGCCGAAACTCCGAAGATGGAAGACGTCCCAGACAAAAAGCCTGACGCAAAGAAGCCCGATCGCCCGTCGCTGGAGTTTGATAATACCGATTCTGCATCGCCCCCCAACCGATTCGAGAAGTGGATTGAAGGCCGCGCTAAAGAAAAGCTCGGCGAGCGCGGAACGAACCTTCAGTTGTTCCTTATCACCATGATCAGCAATCTCCCTTACATGGTGCTCTGTTGCATCCCCCTCTTCGCCTGTGTCCTCAAAATTCTTTATCTGCGCAAACACGTTTTTTACATCGACCATCTTGTCTACGCTCTCCACATTCACACGTTCGCTTATCTGGCGATTATGTTGATCGTGCTCGCCACCCTGGGATTGAATCGGGCCGTGCCGGGCGTTTTGGCCGGATGGATTGTGGGAATTCTCTGGACGATCTTTGCCGTGCAAATTTTTCTCTCGATCCGTCGCGTTTACCGGCAGGGCTGGTTTATGACTGTGTTTAAATTTTGCGTCGGCGGATTTGTTTATCTGATAGTCCTTTCCGTCGCGCTGGCTGCGACCTTCTTCATTACACTTGCAATGCCATGAAAAAAATAATCGCCTTTGCGTTCGTCTTGGTCATTTCCACCGTCGCGACATTTGCTGGGGAACGGCGCATCGCTTTCGAACGCAGCGACGCCGTTTACGTCGCTAATCTTGATGGCACGGCCGACAAAAAAATTGCCGATGGAATTTTTCCTGCGATTTCGCCCGATGGGACACGCGTTGCCTTTAACACCGTGGAAAAGACTAACACGACTTATGCGCGTCACATCGCCGTCGTAGAAATCGAGACAGGTAAGCCGACAGTTTTCAAGGACGTCCCAAGCGACAACTCCTATTACCCAACATGGTCGCCCGATCGGAAGCGCATCCTCTTTACCTTGCGGGTCAACGAACTCTGGGACCTGGGTCTGATTAATCCAGATGGAACAGAATTCCGTGTTCTGAAAAAAGGCGAGCGCGACAAGGTCACGCTTTACTCACCATGCTGGGGGCGCGACAACCAATCCATTTTCTGCGAAGACATGACAAACGTTTACCAACTCGACTTGGACGGCTACGTTCTTGCGCAATGGACGATCGAAAAAATCATTCCAAATGGCGATATGAGCGGTGATGACCGCATCGATGTTTCGCCTGATGGAAAACATCTGCTTCTCTCCGTCCAGATGTCTGAAGAACACAACCGCAAAGATTGGGATGGCCCACAGCCCGCCCTCTGGTCATTTGACCTTACCACCCAAAAATCTGTCCGACTTACACCGAAAAAGCTTTTTGCCTGGGACGGCTGCTGGATCGACGACACAAACATCCTGTTTCTGAGCCAGCCCGCTGGTGAGAAAGCGGCCTCGATTTATCGCCTGTCGACCAACGGCAAGGATTTGAAACTCCTCATCAAAAACGCGCGCTTTCCCACGGTGAGCGCACCGTGAGCAGGTGTTGCCAGCGTATGAAACGAGTCGCGATTTGCATTTCTTTATTTCTGACTGTTGCCGGGCTCGCCTCTGGGGCACAGCAAAAAATCGCTTTCGAGCGCGGCGAGAATGTCTGGATCGCTAATCTTGACGGCAGCGATGCAAAAAAGATCGCGGCCGGATCGTTGCCTAACATTTCGCCTGACGCCACTCGACTGGCGTTCAACACAAACGAAGACTCGAAGACAAGGCCCGGTCCCGAACGTCACATTGCCATCACCGATCTCGCGAGCGGCAAAGTCACAGTCCTCAAAGACATTCCAAGCGATAATTGCTTTGGCCCGGTCTGGTCGCCGGACGGAAATAAGATCGCGTTCTCTATTATGGCCGAGAAAGAATGGCATCTCGGGATTGTCAACGCCGACGGATCCGGTTTTCGGTTCGTGAAAAATGCGGGACTAAAGAGCGAGGCATTCGGTGCGCCAACTTGGGCGCGCGATGGCAAATCAATCTTCTGCCACGACCTCGACAATCTTTATCATATTGATCTCGACGGAAATGTTCTCAAAAAGTGGGCGCTATCTAAACTGCTGACCGAGGCGGGCATGAGCGGCAACGATCGATTGAGCGTCTCGCCTGACGGTAAGACGCTATTGATGAATGTTGATCTTGTCGCCGAACACGAGCGCAAGAACTGGGACGGACCGCAGCCGGCCGTTTATGTATTCGACTTCGACACGGAGAAAACCAGCCGTGTGACCGCGAAGGATGATTTTGTTTGGGATCCATATTGGGTGACCAATGACGAATTTCTTTGCGTAATCCAGAAGGAGCACGAGAACGAGCCTTCACTCTATCGAATGTCGCTCGATGGAAAGAACCCAAAAGTGATTGTGAAACGTGCTCGCACGCCGAGCGTGACAGCGCCGTAAATCAGGCGAGCGCCTAGCCAATCGAGCGGACCACGCCGCCATCTGCTCTGACGGCAGCGCCATTGATTGCCGACGCCAACGGGCTGCAAACAAATGCAACGACGTTTGCGATTTCATGGGGCTCGATGAATCTCTTCAAAATCGAGCTCGGGCGGGCATTCTTGAAAAATTCCTTCTCGAACTTTGCCGCGCTCATTTTTTGTTGCGTGGCAAGATTCGAGACAAACTCGGTCACTCCTTCCGAAGCTGTCGGGCCGGGCAACACCGAATTGACGGTTACGTTTGTGCCTTCGCACGTTTCGGCCAGGCCACGTGCGATCGCGATCTGCGCCGTTTTCGTCATGCCGTAGTGAATCATCTCTGCCGGAATCTGCAGCCCAGATTCGCTCGAGATAAAAACGATCCGGCCCCAGTTCCGTTGTTTCATCGCCGGCAAATACGCGCGACTCAAACGCACGCCGGACATCACGTTCACCGCGAAAAATTTCTCCCAATCCGCGTCGGTGATTTTTTCGAAGGGCTTCGGCTCGAAAATGCCGACGTTGTTCACGAGAATATCGAGACGCGGCGCTTCGCCCACGACTTGCTCGCAACCTTCGGCAGTCCCCAGATCCGCAGGGATGCCACGTAGGTTCGCCTTCGACACTTCCTTGTTAATCTTTGCGGTCGCTTCGCGCACCCGCTCTTCGGTGCGACTATTAACGATCACGTCCGCTCCTTCGCACGCAAGCCGCCTGGCGATGGCGAAGCCGATGCCCGCGGTCGTTCCAGTGACCAATGCAATTTTTCCTTCAAGTTCGAGATTCATGGCCTCCCAATTATCTTTCGCGCCTCATCGAGAGCCTGGTTGATCTTGGAAACATCTTTGCCCGCGCCGCGCGCGCTTTCCGGACGCCCGCCGCCCTTGCCACCAACGATTGGCGCGATCTGCTGAATCAATTTATCCGCTTGGACCTTCGACGTCAGTTCTTTCGGAACTGTTGCGATCAACGCCACAGATCCATCTGTGGCGCCCGCGAGGAAAATCGGTCCGCTGATCTTTGGTTTGAGCGCGTCGGCCACCGCTTGCAGCAATTTGCCGTCAGCCTCCTTTACTTCAGCCACAATGGAATCTTTCCCGACGTGCGCCGCGGCAAGCTCCTTCGCGATTTCAGCCGCGCGACTTTGCAACTGCGCTTCTACCGCCTTCACGTTCTTCTTTTCCCATTCCCGGACATCGACATCGAGTTTTTCGAGATGCGCGGCGCGCGTATCAATCTGTTTTAGCATTTCGGCGGTCTCAGCTTCCTTGGCAAAGGTTCGCAACGCGGCAACATCCGGTTTCTTGCGCGCCAACACTTCAAATTTCTCCTGTTGGCGCGCCGCCTGTTCTTCCGCCCAAGCACGCGCCGCATCACCTGCGACCGCTTCAATTCGCCGAATACCTGCGGCTATCGCTTCTTCCCTCACAATGCGAAACGCGCCAATTTCACCTGTCGATCTCACGTGCGTGCCACCGCACAACTCCATCGAGTAGCCATTCAGCGCACGCGGTTCACCGCCGACTTGAACAACGCGGACTTGGTCGCCGTACTTCTCTCCAAAAAATTGTTGAATATCGGAACGCTTCCTCGCATCCGCGTACGGAACTTCTGTCCAGGAAACTGCCGCGTTCTCAGCGACTTTTTCGTTCACCAATTTTTCTAGGTCGCGCACTTGCTGTTTCGTCAATGCCGCGCTCGAAAAATCAAATGTCAGCTTGTCCGGTCCGACATAGCTCCCCTTTTGCGCCGCATCGCGACTGACAACTTCGTGCAACGCCCAATGCAACAAATGGGTGACTGTGTGATGCCGCTCGATTGCGTGGCGACGCGGCGCATCGACACTAAGGTGCAGTGATGCTTCGGGCATCCAGTCGAAACCTTCGACATTCGCAAGCTTGAGGTAGAATGTAGCGGCCTCCTTCAGTGTATTAACTACCCGAACAACCTTACCATCTTCGACGAACCTCAATTCGCCAGCGTCTCCAACTTGGCCCCCGCTTTCAGCATAAAACGGCGATACATCGACAATCGCCCACTTGTCACCGCTGCCAGTTCCTCCGGCCTTCTCGACAATTTTGAATAGCTTCGCGTCCGTCTCTAAGATTTTATATCCGACAAATTTCGTCGGAAAATCAACGATATGCTGGACTGTGATTGTTGATTTCTTTTGCGCTGCTCGCGCGCGAGTGCGCTGTTCATTCATCAACCTATTGAAGTTGTCGACGTCAACTGTCATTTCACGCTCGCGCGCCATTAATTCCGTGAGATCAAGCGGAAAGCCGTACGTGTCGTAGAGCTTAAATGCGAAATCTCCTGTGATGTCCGAGTGGACTCTGCCAGTTGAATCCTTCGACCATCCGATAAGCGCATCCGGTCCCCGTAACACGGCCCCAGAAACGACACGCTTATCGGACTTGTTAGGATCATTCTCGAAACTCGCTACTGCTTGTTCAAATAGCTCAATGCCTTTATCGAGCGTTTTGTTAAATGATTCCTCTTCGCGCTTGATCGTTTCCTTGATTTGCTTTTGCTTAGTGCGGATCTCGGGAAAGACGTCGCCCATCGTCTTTGCAAGGACATCCACGAGTTTGAAGAAGAACGGCTCGTGGAATCCAAGCGTGCGGCCGTAGCGAACGCCGCG
>QHMQ01000216.1:3214-3739 GCA_003217835.1 Verrucomicrobiota bacterium | reverse complement strand
CCATGCGCTTTCTGCATCTTCCTTGAGAGCGCTTGTACGACGTCGGAACGGAGTCCCCTCTTTGGGGCTTCCGATTTGAGATCTGCGATGATTTCGCCGATTAGAGTCGGCGTCCCCACAAATTTGAAGTGCAAACTCAATTCGGACACTTCTTCGGGATTCAGCATCTGAAGAAACGATTTGTCAAATATAAGAAGTGGTCCAATCATGTTCTTCCGCGCAGGTAGGCAGGGCGCGCCGCAGATGGCCTGCAGTGGTATTTGCTAGCTTGCGTTTGTCTCAACCAATAACCGACCAGGGCTCCCATCCCCTAGTCGCTTCCTCACTAATGATTTTGAACCAAGCCAGCGTGCCGATTCCAACGAATCTTAACTCTGACGATTCCGTCCTGCATCACGGTTTATTGTGGTTTTCGGCTGTTGTTCCTAAGGTTGCGGCGGCAGCTACCAAATCGGCAAAGGGCGCGGGCAAACTCGCTGTGAATAGCTTCGTTCGCTTGGAGAAGCGCTTTGACGGGCGAATACC
>QHMQ01000216.1:2539-3179 GCA_003217835.1 Verrucomicrobiota bacterium | reverse complement strand
TCAAACAGCAAGCGCAAATGTCCCTCAAACGCGGCAGTGCGGGAGATCAATCTTGAATTCGCTGGTCTTCAGTTTCAATACGACGGTGCGAGCGATTCGTGATTCTTTCCGCGAGGCAGGGCGTCATGCACTTCCGCGTCAAGGGCATGCGAACATCTCAACTACCCGGCTCTACGACCGGCGCAAGAGCAAGCCCGAGGACAGCCCGACGTTTAAGGAGAAGTACAAGCGAATTAGCATTACGATGGGAAACCATGACCGAGTTTGCGTTCACCGACAGCTACTACCGATTCGCACAGGCCGTGACGCGGAAGTCCAGATACATTCAGGACGATGAGATTCGCGCGTTTCTGGCAACAGTAATGGAAACGAGCGCCGCTCGCAAAGACTCCATTGAGAAATCATCGATATGGTTTCGGGCTCAGCGGGGTTACACCTGGCGCACCGAAGAACAGGGCCCGGACGATGAGGAATTCGAGATCCCGGATGCCTACGGGCCCGCGCGAATGACGCCGACCGCAGAATTCGTAGGGGATGGGCGTGTAAATCCGAGGGGAATTCCATGCCTGTACCTGGCGTCCACTAAGGAAACGGCTATGGCGGAGGTTCGCCCCTGGGTGGGCTCCTACATTTCGCTTGC
>QHMQ01000216.1:1637-2513 GCA_003217835.1 Verrucomicrobiota bacterium | reverse complement strand
TCGTCGTCAATTGCACTAAAGACAAGCGGATGTTTCCCAATTGGCTGTTCAATCAAAACCAACAGGAGATACCTGCGGAAAAGCGCGAACAGATCGCATGGGGGGATATTGCTCACGCGCTGTCTCGGCCTGTCACGCCAGACGAACCTGTCACCGAATATGTACCCACTCAAGTTCTGGCGGAAGCGTTCCGTGCCCACGGATATGACGGGCTTGTCTACAGAAGTCTGCTTGGAGACGGACTCAATATCGCGCTTTTCGACTGCGCCGCGGCGGAACTGGTCAATTGCGGCCTTTACGAGACGAACGCAGTTTCATTCAAATTCGGTCAGTGCAGCAACCCCTATTTCATCTCAAAACACTATGAAGAGCTGCAGAAGAAACCAGCGGATATTCCTAAAGACGGCCTGGCTAAACTCCCGGAGACGTGATAACCCACACAGGTTGCCTATTGACAATGGGTCGCATCAATCCTATATTGGGGTCGTAATAACCCTATATAAGGAGAAGCGCATGAAACGGTCAGCAGAAGAAACGGCAGTATTAGTCTCGGCTTTACTCAAGCGCTCGGAGCAGCGGCGCGCGCGCGTAAGCGACAAAACCATCCGGGTGCTCTCTAACCGCAGAACCTTGCGCGATGCATTTAAGGAGAGGCTCCGCGCGGAACTCGACGATATCGGCATTCATCTTGTGCAGCTTGAGCGCGGTGGCTTCGGCGTCATTCCGATCAATGCGCTGGACGGCGCGCCTGCGATCACGGCCAAGAAGTATCTTCCCGAAGAACTGAAGAGACTCAAAAAAGGCGCGGATGACGCATTCTTTCAGAAGCTTAGGATCGAAGTGAATGAAGACGCAGAGGAAGGCGACGAGGGCGAT
>QHMQ01000216.1:0-1607 GCA_003217835.1 Verrucomicrobiota bacterium | reverse complement strand
CTCTCGGCAGACAAACAGGCGAGGTACGTCGAGCACGCGAAGAAAATGACAACGCATGCGATGGATCATGCGGTGCCAATCGTCATCGCGCCTCCTGTCAGCCTCGGGGGCACGATCAACAACGGGACCGGATTTGTGGTGCAACTTGGTTCGGAATCTTATGTTGTAACCGCCGGGCACGTTTTGGCGAAATATGAAGAGCGCCTTCAGGAAGGCGAGCGGGTGAATTGGCAGGTGGGAAAGCTTCCGCCCTTCGATCCTCTGTCGCGTGTCGCATGGCGCAAGGCGAAGAGAGACGTGGTGCTCCTGAGGATTTCCGAGAGCGAGGAGCGCAATATCGGACCGTGTATCAGATCCCGCCCTTTACAGTGGCCGCCTTGCAAACCTCAGGAAGGTCAGATGGTGCTAGTGGCGGGTTATCCGGGCAGCCTGCGGGAGGACGATCCATCGGGATCAATCGGTGCGGGCCCCTACTCCGCGTTGTTTCGTGTCGGAAGTGTCGGCGAGGGTTACTGCAAATGTAGGATAGAGCACAGGGACCTCATCAGCTTCGGCGCAACGCCTGTGCCGCCTCCGGGTACCGAGATTGGAGGAGTAAGCGGCGGTCCGGTGCTGCTGGTCGGCGCGGAATTCCCCATCGTCGGCGTGGTGACGGAGCACTGGTACATAGACGAGGCGGAGCTGGAACTGCTGGAGTTTGCAACGCTCGAAGATGTGGCAGTATCGTTAAAGTGATGCGTGGAAGCAACGCGAACCACGCTGAAGCAGAAAACCGTGTCTAGAGTTCCTGCACTTGTGTTGCGATCGCCGGATTGTTGGTCGCAGCCAGATTCTTCACCTGGGCAATGTAATCCTCGCGCACTCCGCGCTCCCGAAGGCCGTCAACGATGTATCCGACATATTCCAGGCTGGTGTGCAGGTCCGGTTTTGGATTTCGTACCCGGTAAGTAAGAGCTTTGACGATAGGACCGCTGTGCTGCCGAACGTCAATCGTTTCACGCTTGTAGTTGGTCCCTTCGCCCTCGATGGCGTCGAGAGATTTCCGGTTTTGCGCGGCGGCGGTCTTGCGTTCGATGAGGAAGTCGGGAACGTCGTAAAGTACGCCCCACACTTTGACTCCAGGGCTGCTTAGAATATCCGAAGCGGCGCACTGCCGTCCTGTGCTCCAGACATCGAATGCAAGCACGAAATCATCGACCGTCTCCGCTATTTCAATGAACTTCGCGTCGCCGCACAGGCGGTCCTTACTGTTGATCTGGCTCTCCAGGCAATTCGAGCCGTATTGAAACACCAGAGCCATAGCCATAGCAGTCCTTTTAGTGGTTCTCCGCTGACTTCAGCCGCATCCGCCTGAACATTTCCGCCTGCTCGACCGCATCGTCGAGCGCGTTGTGCGTGTGCGGCGATGGTCCTTTTAACTCGGATCTGATGCGGCTCGACCGCGTATCTTCCCATGCGCAACCCATCATGCCCATGTAGTAGGACTTGATGTCGATGCCGCCGAACCCGAAGGGATTCTCGCCCAGGTACTCGTGAAAATAAAAATTAACAAACGCCCAATCGAACGTCGCGTTGAACCCCACGAATACAGGCTTTGCCGCCTTTGC
>QHMQ01000057.1 GCA_003217835.1 Verrucomicrobiota bacterium | reverse complement strand
CATCTCGGGGTTCATACGGGAACTCAAGATGTAAGCATTTGCCGTGTTCTCAACCTGGCAAATGCTGCGGCAACCTCGAAAGCGTTCGGGATCGCTCGAGTTTCGAAGATCGCGGATCCCCGCTACAAGCGCACTAATTCCGCGCTCGTTGCCGGAATCCATCCGCGTAGATTATTCGGTAGCGCCGCGTAAACCCAGTTACCGCGTGTATTCAGGATTTTGATCTCGCTGCCCGGGGGTAATGCCAGGACGCTGTTGGCAGTATCGGCCGTCGCGAGTCGCGCCTGCACGTCGCTACCGGTGACAACTGCGAGGGCGCGGCCTTTGCTGCCATGGTCAATTTCGTAGATCGCGAAAATTGCCAGGGCAAAGACTGACAATGATAAAATCGACAATGCGATCAGGCGAACTGACCGCCGACTTGCGAAGATCAACGCGACAATACAAAGAGCTCCCGCCCAGAAAGCGACCGCTGCTGTGGTGCTGTATTGGTTGACGCTGGCAAATTGCAAATAGCGTTCTGGCCAGCTCTGCTGCATCTCGAGTGCGCGCGCTTCATCGCGGGCGATCTGCAAATTGGCGGCGGCTTCGGGGTGCTGACGTTCCAGCGCAAGCGCGCGTTCGTAATTCAAGATCGCACGGCCAAAGTCGCTCGCACGAAAGTAAGCGTTGCCGAGATCGTAAAACAAATTTGCGCTCAATGGTCCTGAGCGAACAAGCGTTTCATAACCAGCGATCGCTTCTTTGAAATGTCCCTCCGCATATTCTTGATTCGCCTTATCAAAATCCGTCTGTGCGAATGCCGATGCAGCAACAAAGGTGCAAGTTACGGCGCCGCACAGGTCGACAAGAAGTTTTCCGGCCTTCATACGTGCAAATGTTCCACCAACTCCAGCACGTCGCGGCGGTTCTCCGAGGAAATCCGTTCCGAGCCGTTGTGGGCTCCGCTATATTGGAACTCGTCGCTTTGCTCGAACAATCGCCGCAATCGTTCGCGCGAATCCGCATTTAGTCCGAACGTATCCGCCGCCGTCTCAGCATCGACGGCGTTTGGATCGACATTGCGCGCCAGCGCTGCTTTCACTCGAACGACCCTGGAAGCCTCCGCGTAGTATTCCCGTGGCGATACATCGTCCCGGCGCAATTTGCGCATCAGTTCAGCAGCTTCATGCTGCAACGCGGCGATGCGTCGCGCCTCACGGTTGTCGATCCTGACTTGTCGGATTTTCCATCCGGCAAATCCAAGTAAAACAAGTAACGGAATCAACTGCGCCATCCAGAAAATTGGACGGACGTAAAGTGGCGTGAACGATTGCACTCGGCCCCGCTCAGTAAGTTGATACAAAATGTCCTGCTTCGCTGCCGGTGTTGCGGCTGCAGCGGGCATCGCTGACGCCGCCGGTTGAGATGTCACCGATGCGGGAACTGGTACTGCGCCGCCTTGAACCTCAATAGCGATCGGATCGCTACGCAGCGTTACATATTGCTCTTTGGCCGGATCAAAATACGAAAATGCGAGAAGGGGAATGTTTTGCTTCTTTTCATTCGGCGAAAGCACCATCTCGAAAGTCTTCGTGCCGCTAATTCCGACCTCGTCATCGTTCTTGAACTTGGAAGACGCCGGATATTTGTGCCAACCGCGGTCGTCTTCCACTGCCGGCGCGTTAACGCGATCGAAATTACCACGCCCGGAAATCGTCGATGTGACAGTAATCGGATCGCCTACCTGCACACTCTTTGGCTTCGCTTCCGTCGTCATTGTGAAATTCCCGATCGCACCCGAAAAACTCGGCGGGGCGTTTTGCGGCAACGGTTTGACCTCGAAAGCTACGGGTTCACTGTTGATCTCAATCTCGCGCCGCTCGCCGAATTGGCTGAATGGGTCGGAAAAAAACGGGTCTGAGAACGGGTCGTCGAGATTAAACAGATCAAAGGGTGAACGGGAGCGCGGCGTGTTTGGTCTTCGCGCGGCTAAAACTTGTGCCTTCGCTTTGACGGGCCCGATTTCGAATTTTCCGGCCCGCGCGGCAGCAATCGCCGTCTTAAATGTCACCACATCATAAGACCTTCCGTTAATTGTCTCCAGGTTTTCACCAGATTGCTGCAGTTTTTGTGCTGTAAATCCTTGCCCGCTGATCTCGGGCCCTTCGAGCAGCTTTGGGTGCGCACGCGGATCGAATCCGAGCCGGATTTGGACCGGGACTATTTCGCCAACGTAGGCAGTTTTCTTGGGCACAATCAATTCGGCGAATACAAGCTTGGCCGCATTTGCCGGCTGCGCACTTTGGTTTGAACGCGTCGAGCGACCGGGCGAATCAGCAACGTTTAGCCTGAGCTCCGGTGTACGCAGTGAACTGTTGCCCACCCGAATTGTTTGAGGTGGGATTATGAACCGGCCCGCTTGGAGCGGCAGAATTGTGTAATTGTAAGTCACGCTCGAGTTGGTCGTGAAATTGCGCATTTCGTATTGCCGCGATGTTCCAGTTGCGTGAATCTCCAAGCCATCGACCGAGATGTTCTCCGGCGGTTTCGTATCCCCCGCGCCGCTTACCTTGATTTGCAACTGGACCATTTCCCCGACAACGGCTTCCGAGTTACTCAACACCGCGGTCACGTTCGGCGAATCGGCAAATGCAACATCGTTTCCTGTTAACGCGATCAACGCGCCGAGCAAAACTGCAATGGGAATCCGTGGTCCGTACATCGACATCTCAATCAACCATCAACCGTGCCCACCTACCAGTCGTTATAGACACGGTGTGTGGCCCTGCGTTCATCAAGTTGCACGCGCGCTTCCTCGTCCTTCATCGACTGCAAAAGCGACTCTGCTTGACGTTGGGTCATTTGATCTTCCTTTTCCGCTTCGGCTTCGGCGATCTGCGCATTCTTATCGGGCGACTTTTTTGATTCGTCCTTGCCCGCTCCCTTTACTTCACCGGCCAATTTTTTCTGGGGCGATTCTGTTGGAGCAGCGGAAGGCGTCGGATTTTCTTCGGCTCCTTCGCCGCTTCCGGGGGAGGGCGATGGCGAAGGCATCTCGTTTCCGTGGTCGCCGGGAACAGGTGAAGGCTGTTCGCCTTCACCTGACTGTTCCTGTTTTTGCTTTTTCTCGCCTCGAGACGGGGAGGGGGAAGGTTGGTTGTCTCGTTGTTGTTTCGATTGTTGCGGCTCGTTCTTTGCTTGGGATTGATCCTTCTTCTTTTCCTCTTTTTGATCCTGACCGTGGCCGGATTCGTTTTGTGATTGTTGATTTTGTGATTGCTGCTGTCCGTCCTTTTGTTGTTGCTGCGACTGGTTCTGCTGCTGCTGTTGCTGTTGCTGTTGTTGTTCCTGGTTTTGCTGATCTTGCTGGGATTGCTGATTCTGCTGGTTTTGTTTGTCCTTCCGCTCAGGCGATGGCGAGGGCGAGGGCTGTTGCTGGGGTTGCTTCTTGTTTTTTAGTTCCTCGATCTTCTTCTTCACGTAATCGTAGTTGTCCTTCGCCTCTTTATTTTTCGGTTCGAGCTTGAGCGTCTGCTCGTAATGCTCGAGGGCATTTGTCCAATCGCTCAGCTTTTTGTCGTCACTCTTCTGTGTTTCGCCGCGCTCGTAGAGCGTATTTCCGAGGTTATAGTGACTCTTGCCTTGCAGGCCGGTATCGGGCGAGAGCAAAGCCTGACTAAAGGATTCCAGCGCTTTTCCATATTCTTCCGACTTGTAAGCGGCCGCGCCGGAATCGAACTGCAACTTATCCTCCGACCGAGATTGCGGATGCGTTTTTAGGGTCTGCTGAAACTGGCTGTAGGCATCGCTGAATTTGCCTTCGCGATATGCGTCCAATCCGGGCGCGGTAGCGAAAGCGAACTGGCAAAAGGTGATCCATAATGCTGCCGCTGCAGTTGCAATTTTTACGGGAGCGCGAACGTAAACTCTTTCGCGCGTGCGCTTGCGCTCACCAATCAAGATCGACAAGGCAAGCGCGATGAGTGCTGCACCCAGCGGCCATTCGTAGCGCTCAATTGGCCGACGCGACAGACGCACGTCCATCTCGGCCGCCTGCATTTTCGCAAGGCCTTCGGTGTAGAGCTGCTGCATCGTACGCGGTCCGTTTTCCAAATGTAGATAAAATCCGCCGGCCGCTTGGGCGGTCTCGCGCAATCGCTTTTCGTCCAGCTTCGATTTTACGACTTGACCTGCTGAATCCTTAACAAAGGTCGTTTCACCATCTTCGCCGCTGATCGGAATCAAGGAACCAGATGGAGTGCCCACGCCGATCGTGAAGATACGGACGCCTGCATCAGCGGCGGCTTTGGCATTTTTAACGGCATCACCGCTCAACTCCTCGCCATCGGTGAAAATAACGAGGGCGCGATTTCCTACCGCGCTTTTGCCGAAACTTTGCGTCGCAAGACTGATAGCCGCCGAGATATTTGTGCCGCCTTCAGGAATGGTTTTCGTATCGAGATCATTGACTGACTCGATCGCAGCGTCGTAATCGATCGTAAGCGGCGCCTGCAAAAAAGCGCGTCCGGCAAAAGCAATCAGACCAATACGGTCGCCTTGGAGCTCATTGATGAGATCGTGAGCGGCCAGTTTGACGCGTTCGAGCCGGTTAGGCTGCACATCGTTGGAAAGCATGCTGCGCGAAGTATCGACCGCGATCAGCAAGTCGAGCCCTTTGCGCTTCACATCTTCAAACGTGTAACCCCAGCGCGGCTGGGCCAGACTAACAATGGCCAGGGCAAGGCCGAGCAACTGCAAGGCAAATCTTAGTATCCGGCGAGGTCGATTCACCGTTCCCGCAAGCTGCGGCAATAGCCGCGCCGAAACGAATTCCTGCAAGCGTTTGAGCCCACGCCGTTCTGAGCGAATGAACAACGCAATCAAAAGCGGGATCAGAAGCAATCCCCAAAGCCATTGTGGTGCGCCGAAGCTCATGGATTCGTTGAAGAGTTGAAAAGTTGAAGCCTTAAAAGGTTAACGATCCGAGCGGTTCCTCGCTTCAACGGCTTAACGCTTAAACGCCTTAACGTTCTAATCACGGCAATTTCTTCCAGATGGTTTGCGACAACAGAATCTGCGCCAGTAACAGCCCGCAGCCGCTCATCAGACACAACGGAAACAAGTCGCGGTATTGTTGATATTTTTTCACGCTAACTGTCGATTTCTCCAGCTTGTCTATGTCGTCATAAATTTGCTCCAGTGATTTGGTATCAGTCGCCCGGAAGAATTTGCCATCTGCGATCTTGGCGACCTCCTTCAACCCTGCCTCGTTGAAGCGCACAGGCTGGTTTTCGTAAACAATATTGCCTAATGCATCTGTTAAGGGTCCTTTGGGTGTGAATATTGGGGTTGGGGCGATTCCGTTGATTCCAGCGCCGATCGCATAGAAGTGAATCTTTAACGCCTTGATTGCCTCGGCCGCTGTGTTTGGTGGAATTTTGCCTGAATTATTTTCTCCGTCTGTTAACAAAACTAACACGTGGCTTTTTGAGCGTTTATCATTTAGTCGGTTGGCTGATGCTGCCATCGCTGATCCAATGGCTGTGCCATCTTCGACGAGTCCAATCCGCACCCGATCCAGGTTTTGCAACAGCCAGTCATGATCCAGTGTCATCGGGCTTACGACATATGGACGGCCTGCGAACGCAACGATACCGATTCGATCGTTTGGCCGGCCTTCGATAAATTTTCGTGTGACTTCGCGGATCGCATCGACGCGTGTGGCTTCTTGTCCGCCGATTGTGAAATCCTTGGTCAACATGGATCCGGAGACGTCCAGCGCGAGAATAATGTCGATCCCGCTCGCCTCGATCTGGGTGAGACTTTTGCCGAGCTGCGGACGCGCGAGCGCGACGACAAAGACCGCAATCGCAGCGAGCAATAACGACCGCAGAATTTTGCCTGCACGCGCGGCGCTTTGTTTTCCGATCGCCCGAAGACTAGCCGTGGACGAAAAAGTCAACGCGGCGGCTGGGCCTCGCTTTCCACGCAAGTAGGCGAGCAATGGAACCGCGAGCAGCAGCAGTAGCAGCCACGGATGCACGAAGGTCAACGCGCTGTTGCCTCTGAACCAATCA
>QHMQ01000072.1:2235-9248 GCA_003217835.1 Verrucomicrobiota bacterium | reverse complement strand
TCCGCTCTTCGTCATGCCTGGTTGCGATTCGCGATCGACTTGCCGAATTAATTCGCGAACATGAACCGGATTGTTGCGCGCTCGAATCGGTTATTTATGTGCAAAGCTATAAGACCGCGATTGCTCTGGGAGCCGCGCGGGGAGCGGCTATTCTGGTGGCGGCGGAAAACGGCCTGCCTATTTTTGAATACGCGCCGAATCGCATCAAACAGGCAACTGTGGGCACGGGCGCGGCCGGGAAAAATCAGGTCGCGTTCATGGTGCGCGCGCTTCTTGGCCTAACGGAAACCCCCGACGCCGATGCGGCTGACGCACTGGCAATCGGCTTGACGCACTTGCGTTCACAAGAGGCGACTCGGCTCGGAGTTCCGGGCAGCGCGCAAATATGACGGCCGATCTTCGCGTGCGTTGGCTCGGCCGGAACGAATTTGCCGACGCTCGTTGAAAGACGAATTGCTTTTGCTCGAACATGAGCCCGTGTACACGATTGGCCGAACGCCGGATAAATCGAGTTTGCTTGGCTCGGCACATCTGCCGCATCCACTTTTTGCGATCAACCGCGGCGGCCAGGCCACTTACCACGGACCCGGTCAATTAATGGGTTATCCGATCATCGATCTGCGCCGGTGCGGGCAGGATTTGCATCGATATCTGCGCTGGCTCGAGCAGTTGCTCATCGAACTTCTCGCCGATTATGGAATTGCCGCGACGCGACGCGAATCGCTAACCGGAGTTTGGATTGACCATCGCAAGATTGCTTCCATTGGAGTCGGCGTACGCCATTGGATCACGATGCACGGCTTTGCCCTAAACGTGTGCGGCGATCTTTCGCCTTTCAATTACATCATTCCTTGCGGCATTAATAATGTCGCAATGACCTCAATGGAAAAAGAAACGAGCAGAGCATTTTCGGTTGTCGATGTTGCTAAGGCCTTTGAGAAACTGGCGTTGGATCGGATTATCCGTTTGCGTTTCGCCCGAGAAGCGCAACCGGTGAACGTCTAACTAAGAACTGAGAATGATTCCGCTCGAAGACAACGTCAGCGACATTATTGGCAAAGCGCAACGCGGCTTGCGCATCTCCGACACCGAACTGGCAGAAAAAGCACGAGTCAGTTCGCAAAAAATCCGCAAGCTGCGGGAGGGCGATTTCGATGAGCTGGCGCTTTTGCGCGTTGCGCCAGTCCTGGGCCTTGCCGCGCGACCACTTTGTGAACTCGCCAAGAACGAATGGCATCCGAAGAAAATTGATGAGCGAAATGGTCTCGCCCAGTTCAGCACGCATTATCACGGCATGGCAGTGAATGCCTATCTCGTTTGGGACCCGGCGAGTCGTGCGGCGGCGGCTTTTGATACCGGCGCTGATTGTAGTGAAATGGTGCGCTTCGCGAATAAAGAGAAGCTGAAGATAAAACTAATTTTACTTACACACGCACACTCCGATCATGTCGCGGACCTGCCGCGTCTGCGCGAGGAAACCGGCGCGCAAGTTTTTACTCCGGCGCGCGAATCAGTTCCCGGTGCGGAAGCGATCGAAGAAGGAAAACGTTTTCGCCTTGGCAACCTCGAGATCGACACACGGCTGACCTGGGGCCACTCGAGTGGCGGCATGACCTACGTTGTAAACGGTCTCGCGCGCCCGGTCGCAATCGTAGGCGATTCGCTTTTTGCCGGCTCGATGGGAGGTGGAAACGTTTCCTACGATGATGCGCTGCGGAATAATCTGGAGAAAATCTTAACGCTGCCGGATGAGACGATCATTTGCCCGGGTCACGGGCCGATGACAACGGTGGGAGAAGAGAAACAGCACAATCCATTTTTTGCCGGGCAGCTCTAAGATCGACATGAATGTTGGATTTGTCGGAGTCGGCCGCATGGGCGCGAACATGGCGCGGCGGTTAAAGGATCGCGATTTTCATGTTACGGCGGTTTACGACGCGAATCGCGCGGTCGCGACCTCGCTTGCGCAGGAGCTCGGTTGCGCCGCTTGCCAGGATTTATCGCAAGTCACGGCAGAATCCGACGTGATTATCACGGTTGTGACCGATGACCACGCCATGCGCAACATTTTCGCCGAAAGCAGCGACAATCTACTAATCAACGCGCGCGGCAAACTTTTCATCAACTGCGCGACTCTTTCGCCGCAAGTTCATGTCGATGTTGAAGAGTTGGCGCGCGAAGCCGGCGCGCAGACGCTCGAAGCATGCATGGCCTCGAGCATCACCCAGGCGCGGGAAGGTTCGCTTTACCTCATGTGCGGGGGAAGCGAAGATGCATTCCGAAAGGCGGAACCCGTGTTGCAAGCGCTGGGTTCTTCCATCCGATTCATCGGTAAATCAGGTGAGGCCGCAAAAGTAAAAGCCCTCGTCAATATGGTGATGAACATCAATACCGCGGGTCTGGCCGAAGGACTCGCGCTAGGTGCGGCGCTTGGCCTTGATCTGGAAATGTTGCGCGAAGTCTTTTCGCAAACCGGCGCGGCCTCACGCGTGCTCGAGACCGACGGCGAAGATATGCAGAAGCGCGAGCACGCATGCTTTTTTTCGTCAGCTCATGCGGCCAAAGACAGCGGAATCGCAGTCGATCTCGCGTGCAAGGTTGATCTCGATCTACCACTCGCGCGCGCGACGAAGGAACAATATGATCGGATGGTGAAAGAAGGATTGGGCGAACTCGACAAGTCAGGCATTGCCGAGCTCACGTTCAAAGATCGACATCACCATTCCGGCGATCGCGTGTAACAAGACATTGACTCTCGTTGGGCGGGAGAACGCATTCACGCAACGTCACCGGCATTGCTCTTGACCGCTGCTGCGGCACCGGTAATCGCCACTTAGCCGAGGCGAAACCGAATGTCGCGTATCGTTTTGCTGCCGAAGCGTTGCTTCAATTTTCGTAAGATGTCGATTTTGGAAACTTGTTCGAGCTCGTAGTGCAAGGCCGGCTGAAGTACGCGGACGTAGAGAACGCCTTCACGCAATGCGACCGGTGCAGAATGGGCGGCGATAAATTCGCCCACGGTTTTTGACCAAGCGTCGATGACTTCCGTTTCGTGCAGGCGCTCGCGCAATCCGAGGCGCTGCATGATTTTTGGCAGCAGCTCGGCGGTGCCATGAAATCGATCTGGGCGAATCTTTTTCTCGGGTAAACCACGCCATTCGGCGATTACGGCGGAGCGAAGGGCAGGGTTCATGGCAGCTTTATTTAGCCACAGATGAACACGGATGAAACACAGATTCTTTCCGAAATCCGGTTTCCGGTTTCCGCAGTCCGGCTAGTATTTCCTCCGCATGTTGCTTGGCAGAATGTTCAACTCGGTGCGGTACTTTGCGACTGTGCGGCGCGCGATCGGAATGCCGCGTTCGCTCAGGATTAAGACGATCTCCTGGTCGCTCAACGGCCCGTTGCCATCCTCGTTCTTGACGAGATCCAGGATCACCTCTTTCACGCTGGTATTGCTCATCGATTCGCCGCTGGCCGTTTGATAGCCGGACGTGAAGAAATATTTCATTTCGAAGACGCCCTGTGGCGTGGCCATGTATTTGCCGGAAACGGCGCGGCTCACCGTGGTTTCATGCACCCCCACTGCATCAGCGATCTCCTTCATCGTCATCGGTTTCAAATGCGACGTGCCGTGCTCAAAAAAATCGCGCTGCCGCGAAACAATCTGGTGCGCGATATTAGAAATGGTCTGCTGGCGCTGGTGGATCGATCTGATCAGGAATTTCCCGCTGCGGATTTTGTCGCGGATGTAATCTTTGACTTCGCTCCCGTTGCCGTCCTGCGCCATGATGTCTTTGTAAGTGTTGCTGATACGCAAATGCGGAATTTGTTCGCCATTTAGAATGACCTGGTAGTCGCCGTCCATTTTTTCGACTGTCACATCCGGAAGAACGTAGTTTGGCGGAGCGGTGGCAAAGATCTGGCCCGGGCGCGGATTAAGCCGCGCGATATTGTTGGCGCACTCCTGCACTTTTTCCACACTCATGCCCATGCGGCGCGCGATTTCAGGGAAGCGCCGTTTACCCAAATCCTCCATGTGCTCGGAGATGATCTTGTATTCAAGGCTGTTTTGTTTCCCCTCGCGTTCCAGTTGGATGAGCAGACACTCCCGCAAATCTCGCGCGCCCACGCCCTGCGGATAAAAAGTCTGAATCAGCCCCAGCATTCTCTCGAAATCTTCCTTTGGGATGCCGGTGTTGAGCGTCATCTCTTCCAGCGTGCCTTGGAGAAAGCCGTTGTCGTCGATGTTGCCAATGATCAGTTCCGCGGCCTTGCGGTCAGAGGCATTGAGCGCCGCCTGATTCAGTTGCCCGATCAGATTCTGCTGCAGCGTTTCTTGGGTGGCGATAGAATCAAAAAAGAACTGTCGTTTATCTTTTGCCTCCTGTGAACGGCCGCTGTAACTGCTCGACTGCGCCATGTAATCGCGCCACTCCTCATCCAGTGTCGCCAACTTCTCGAATTCCTCCTTGAAGTTATCCTCTGCGGAAGCTTCGGCGCCGTTGCGCTCCTCCGGACTTAGCTCAGTCGACAGCTCCTCCAGCACCGGGTTTGTCTCCATTTCCTGCTGAACCAGATTACGCAGTTCGAGCAGGGGCGTTTGGAGGATCAGAAGGCTTTGTTGGAGTTGCGGCGCGAGAACTTGTTGCAGGGCAAAATTCTGCGACTGATGCATTCCTTGTCCGGCCATACGCCGAGTTTACCGGTGCGGTCGGCGACAAGCAAAGCAATTCGCGCGGCAGTAATCTGTAGTGGCAGGCCTATGGCCCGCGGGAATTTGCAGTTGCAGCCGACACGGCTGCCTCTACAGCGACATATATCCACCAACCAGCGCCCGCTCCGAGTGCAGAACTCGGGACGTATCCAGTTATCTGGATATCGTGCTCACACTCCTGCCATTTCCCATTTTGCGATCGTTTCCTGGATCAAGCGGGCGATCTTGTCGTTCACTTTCGTGAAATACGTCTTCGCTTTCACCAGATCAAACGTCGGATAACCCTGACCTTCCTTGTAAAGGATGATGGTCGACGGGAAAGGATACGCTCTCCAGGTATTGGGCGGCGGAATTGGAGTCGCCATTTCGGGCTTGTAATGCTCTTTCTGAACGAGAGCAGGATCGATCGCCATGATGTAGGCCGTCTCATTTTCCGCTCCGTGACCGCCATCTTGGCCGAACACTTCCAGCGTCACATCACTGCAATACGACCACCAGTTCACGGCCAGAATTCTCGTTTCTGTCTCGCTTCCGATTTCCTGCGCAAGCGCGCTCAGGACCGCGGTCTGGCCACCGCCGTGGCCGTTTAGCAAAATGATGTTTTTGAATTTGTTCTTCGCGAGACCGACGACGACTGCACGAACATAAGCCCGATAAGCATCTTCAGGAACGGTGAAGCTGCCGGGATACGCGTCCAGATTTCCAGTGAATCCGTAAGGAATCACCGGCGCAACCAGCGCGTTAACACGCGGTGCGATCTCGCGCGCCATCGCCACCGGCGCGAGAATATCCGTTCCATTCGGTGCGACGCCATGTGGCTCAAGCGTCCCCAGCGGAAGCAAGATCGTGTTGATTCTCGCAGGAACCCATTCGCGAAACTCGATCCAGGTGATGCGCTCCATTTCGCGCGTGCTGGGCGCGTTCTGCTGAGCGGCCTTCATCGAAACAGATTAGCAGGAGCACGAGCATCCCGCTTGTGTTTTCTAAATCGGTTGCAAGCTGCAGACCCACGCTACGTTTTCCCGGCTACCATCACCCAATCCAGGGGTCGATCGAACGCGAGGATTTTTTCAAAGACATCCGCTGCTCCATTGCACGGGATCGCAATTAAATCCGCGAAATAGTTGGTGCGAATCCGGCCGAGGACCTGCGGCTTCCCGAGCGCGCGTGCCGCATTCACCGTGACCATTTCCAAGACCGCTTTCGGCGAAAGCGCCGGTTCGCTGCGCTGTAAAGCACGCATCTCGGCAAATAAGCTCAGGTCCTTGTTGCTCGCCAGGCTATCGGTGCCCAGGCAGATGTTGAACCCGAAAGAGCGCAATCTTTCGAAAGGAAAACGGGTGTGCGCGAAATAGTCATGACTGCGGGGGGAGTGCACGACGTGGAATTTTCTCGCGGATCCTTCGAGTAGTTCGAAATCGCTTTCCGCCAATTCGTTCAGATGCGCGACGATCCATTCTGTTGGTAGCGCGCGACCGGCGGGTGCGCCGACGATCCTAGTGAACAAAGCGAACGGCGTCCCATGCTCGCAATCGCTCATATCCCGCCCAACGCTTCTTAAGAATTCATAAAGCGGCCCCGACGCATCGTGAAACATCGACATCTCCTCGCGCGCCTCTGCCAGATGCGTAGTCAGCAAAATGTTCTCGTGCTGCGCGATCTCTTCGCAGCGTCGGTACAAATTTTCGGAAGCAGTAAACAGCGCGTGCGGCGCGAGCCCGATCCCGCCATCCGAATCTCTCGCGCGCTTCATCGCATGAATTGCAAGATCGAGAAGTTCATCGGTGCGACTTGGATCGCGCACATCGATTAGTTCCGCAAACCACCAGGTCCGAATCGGAGGATTAACGTGAGGGATCAATTCTGGAAAGGCGGTGAGATTTGCGACCGTCGTCGTGCCGAATCTTTTGGCTTCCGCAAAACCTTTTGCGATCGATGCGAGATAATCGTCCGGAGCAAGCTTCGCCTTTTCCGCGTTAATCGCGCGAATCCAGTCCGTAAACGATTTTTGCGGCGGGATTTTACCGCGCAAACAAGTGTAATCGAGATGGCAATGCGCATTGATTAGTCCCGGCAGTAGAGCTTGCTCGCCAAGATCGACAAGTTCTTGTCCTGAGTGCCGAGCGGAAATTTCCGGAAACGTTCCGACATCGACAATTCGATTTCCGGAAATCACGACCGCGCCGTTCTCAATCGGCGGACCGTCCATCGTAACAACGACGCGTGCGCGGACGATCATTCGCCTTTGACTGCCTTGCGGCATTCGTTAACCAGCAGGTTGCACGGTTCCTGGCAA
>QHMQ01000072.1:0-2225 GCA_003217835.1 Verrucomicrobiota bacterium | reverse complement strand
TTTGTCGATGGAATCGTGCCGCGGCGATCGCGCTTCCATAAAATCGTGCGTAAACAGCCACCGTCGGATCGGCAAAAATTCCCGACGACCTTGTCGATTTGTTCATCCGAAATTTTCGCCGCAATCCGATACATCCCTGATTGTCGATCCAAAGTTTCCCGCAGCGGCGTGGTGCGCAGTCGACGGTTTTTCCAAGCGCCGAAGGCGGCGAGTCTGCCTGGATAAAAATAATCGAAGGCGCGCTTCAATTCACCGAGTGTTGCAAGGTCCAGGCGCCAGCCATGCCGCAGATTTGGCGCAGTTTTTAGCGGACGATAATTGCTGGCATCATCGAACTTGCTTAGCTCGATCGCGTCTTCAGCACTCCGAAATAGCTTCAAGTCGTCGCGGCCCTCATCATCGCAATGTGAAAGCGCGAAACCGCCACTATCCAATTTTCGGATCGCGATCTGGCCGATTCGCCGGCAGTCAGTCAACGCAACTTCCAAGGTACGCTCAATCGCATTGAGCATCGCGCCGCGTCGATTTCTAGTGGAGGCAGTGCGCGATGAGCCCGGCCGCGCGTTCCAGGAATTGTCGATCTTCCTCGCCGAAGGCATTCGCCTTTTCGCTTTCGGCGTCGAGCATTCCAAGAATCTTATCGTGCTCATTGATCATCGGGACAATGATCTCGGAGCGCGTTGTGTGAAAGGTGGGCAGATAGCGCGGATCGTGCCGCACGTCCCCAACGATGACCGGTTTCCCGGATTCCAACGCTGCCCCGCATAAGCCTTGAGTGATTGGAAAGCGCGGATATGCCGGGGGTTCATCCCCCGTTTCCGCGAGGATGACAAATTCGTCCTTCACGATTTTATAAATGCCGATCCAGCGATAACTGCGCGCCCCGCGAATCATTTCCACGAGCTGCCTCAGTCGTTTTGGCGTGCACCCCCCGGCGAGGGCAAATGCCCCGATCTCCTGAAGCTTCTTGCAGGTCGTTTCTTTCATTCGCGGGAGAGCAATCTCGTGCAAAAGAAAATAAGCGCGAGGAGGATTTCAACTTTCGCGATCAAATTTGGCTGCCTGCTCGATAATGATGTCGGCGAAGCCTGGATCAGTGCCGATAGACGGCGCGTAGAATAGTGAGCGACCGTCGATCTTGTAGGGATTGCGCCGAAACACTTCACCGCGCGCCGCGGGTGAAGTCGTCGTCGATCTTTCCTTCGTGATTCCCAGCAACACGGGAATGTCTTCGTAACTGTGTAATCCATCCGAAATGAAAAATGGAACGACGACAACATTCGTCGTGCTCGTCAATTTTTGCCAGTCAGAAACTAGGGGCGGTTCTTCCATGTAAACGTTCAGCACGGCCGCATATTTTCCGATGGCCCGGATTTTTTCCGCTTCGCGTTTGGCCGCTACCGCACTGTTTTCATTCAAATCCGTGCCATGCGCCACGATCAGCAGCGTGGTCTGAGCCGGATCGGCATCTTGCGCGACTTCGCCTGCACGTTTGAGCAGCAATTCGGTCATGAGCGGATGGTTCCCAACCGGCTGGCAATATTTCCAACCCTGGCCGCTCGGTCGTTTTGTTACGCGACCATTCAACTCAAGCTCGCGCGGGATTACGGTCTGGGTGAAATAACCTTCGCTGATAAAATTCGGCACGACATAAACTTCGCGAACCGATTCGGGATCGAACAAGAAGATCGCGTCGCGCAAACTCGGTTCCTCTTTCCAAAACGCGCAGCCGACCTCGACAAAGACTTTTCGACGCCGAATTTCCACCGCGTGCGCCAGCGTCGGCGCGCTCGAATCCGGATTCACCGTCGAGCCGTGTCCGACAATGAGAAGGGCGGTGTCGGCTCTTGAAATCATCCTCAATTTCAATGTTGAACGCCTAGCGCCGAACGTCCAATAGCGAGTTGCGAGATGTAGTGGCACCTGACCTCAGCCGCAGCAGAATCATCTTTTTTTTCTGGGCGAGGAACTATCTGCTGGCAGCTTTGGCTGCGGCAACGACCTTGTCGAAGCGCTTATCACCGCGCAAAGGATCCCAGCATGGGTTAAAGCGGAGATCGCCGTATGGTGGACCGGCCGGAATCTTCGCGACAGTCTGGAGTTGCTCGATCGCCAGGTCGCGCTCGCCAGTCCACGCGTAAACCAGCGCCAGGTTCGTGACAAAGCCTGGACCCAACCACGAGTCCTTTGCAATCGGTATAAGATCGACCGCTCGCCGTGCCTCG
>QHMQ01000071.1 GCA_003217835.1 Verrucomicrobiota bacterium | reverse complement strand
ATCGAGATATCCGAGCTCGATCCGTTTCTTGCCGAACTTCTTCGACAAATCCCAGCCAGCACTGATCCAGAGGGCGTATCGGCCGCCGAACGGCGCCTCTTCAGTCCGCCGGCGGACCCGAGCGAAACTGAAATTTGCGCGGAATGGAAACTTTATGTGAAGCCTGAGTTACGGCGGCTCTTTCAAACCGCGACGGAGACGGTCGCGGCAGATCTCGAGCAACTGCGCGGAAACGAGAAAGCGTTCGCCAACCGCACCCTGCGCATTCCGTCAAGACACGCCGAAGCATGGTTAAGTGCACTCAATCAGGCGCGGCTCGTTATTGCCGCGAAATACGATTTCACCGATGGCGAGTTGTGCGACCATTATCGGTCACCGATTGGATCGCGACGGGACTTAAGTTTATTCCAGGTAAACTTCTATGGTTTTCTTCAGGAATTCATCCTGCGTGAACTGGATGGTTGGGACAAGGGACCTGAAGGCTAAGACACTTTCCGCTCTCGCACCATTGACATGAGCCGGTCCTTGATTGCAGCCGAAGCTTTCGCTGGACGCAGGCTCAGGGCGAAGGCTTCATGCAATGCGTAACATTTTGTGATGAAATCTTCCGCTTTTTGGCCGAATTTTTTACGCGCTTTTTCAAATTCCTCCACCTCTTCAGGCTCGAGTGCGCCAATGACATAGAGTCGCGACTGGTTTTGGAATTGCTCAAAGTTCATCTTTAAGTTCCTTCAGTCCGTCATAGATTTTTTTCAGACCCAATTCAAGCCGCGTCTTCACAGTCCCCAACGGTGTATTCGTTTTTGCGGCGATTTCGCGCTGGCTCATACCCCGAAAAAATGCAAGATCGATTGCCTGCTGCTGGGCCGGTGGAAGCCCGTTGATTACTTTGCGTATGAGAAAGCGCGTGTCACTCAGTGCGATTTCTTCTTCGGTGGCATTATGCACCCAGGCGTCGGGTTGCTGTTCGGTTTCGCTTTGCAGACGCTGTTCCGCGCGAGCGTAAGCCTGCTTTTTGCGCAGACCGTCAATCGCCCGGCGACGCGCTAGCGTCACCATCCAACCGAGAGGTTTTCCTTTTTGCGCGGAGAAATTTCTCGCCTGGTTCCAGATCTCCATAAAAATTTCTTGCAGAAGATCGTCGGCCTCAGCTTCGTTATGAATCACGCGGAGAATGAGCGCTTTCAAAATCCCATTGTATCGGTCGTAAAGCTGGGAAAGTGCCTCGGGATCCTGGCTTTGGATCGCGTGCATTAACTGGAGATCAGTCGGAGCTCCCGGTTCGAGTTGCGGAGGAGCAGAGAAGCGCCGCGTCTCCCGTTTCGGTTTGCGCCGCGCTTGTTTTTTTGCTCTCCGATACATGCCGAAATCGAATTTATCTGCCCACGGAACGCGGGCGAAATTGGAAGCAGGAATGGATCGGACGCGGGCCAACCATTTGGGTCTCTTAGTCTGTGCAAGCGATGTCGTCCAACGCTTTCGAAGTACAGTCTTCGGGTCGGAAATCAGGAGATCAATTCGTTTATTCCACGATTCGCGATAAACCTTGACCCGCGATTTTCTGCGGTGCAAAAATAAATTCCGGAAAAGGGAAAGCTATATGAAACTAATTATCTCACTCGTTGGCATCGCTGCCTTAAGCTTCGTCACCTCGGCGCTTGGGCAGGAGGAGCAAACGACGTCCCCAACGGGGGAGGAGAAAGCATCCGCGACTGTAGAAGAAACGCCGACACCCAGCCCCGAAGAGAAGACGGCTACAACCCCTGCAGGGCAAGCGGCCGCTCAGAAAAAAGAGAAACCCGCCACTACCGCGCCTCAGAAAGCCCCGTCGTCCGCTCCCGCCGCGCGGGGAACGAAAATGAGCGCCGAAGCGACCTTGAAGGACAATGAAAACCGCTGGTCAGCCGCAATCGCTAAACATGACACGGTAACCATTGAGTCGATGGCGGCCGCTGACTTCGTCGGCGTAAGTTCCAAGGGCAAAGTTCAAAATCGGCGTGCGATGTTAGCTGACGTGAAAGGTGACAAAGACACCTACACATCGGCAAAGGCTGAGAAACTCGCGGTGCACATGTACGGCAGCGGGGTCGCCGTTGTGGTCGGGATGTCCAACCAAAAAGGCTCCGGCAAAGACGGCAAGGCGTTTGATCGCACTTATCGCTTTACTGACACTTGGATAGATCGAGGCGGTAGCTGGCAATGCGTCGCCAGTCAGGGCACTTTGGTTTCGCAGAAATGACAATGCTGCGTCCGAGCTGAAAGCTAAGATTTGAATTGACGGCGGAGCCGACGTGGCCGCTTTTATCGCTCTCGCCCAAGGAAAGGGTTCTCGATTCGCTCAGGATGTTGAACCCGGTGATTGCGCGGCGCGGATTTGTGCGGCAAAGGTTAGCCGCATGGCGCAAGGGCTCAGTGATACGACGGTCGATCCGCTTTGGTACAAAGACGCGATCATCTATGAATTGCACGTTAAGACGTTTTGTGACAGCGATGGCGATGGGATGGGCGACTTCCGTGGCCTGATCCAAAAGCTCGATTATCTCGAGGAACTCGGCATTACGGCTATCTGGCTCTTGCCGTTTTATCCCTCGCCGCAGCGTGATGACGGTTACGACATTGCCGATTATTTCGACGTCAATCCAAACTTCGGTTCGCTCGCTGATTTCCGCGCATTTCTTGATGCGGCGCATCAGCGCAATCTGCGCGTCATTACGGAACTAGTAATCAATCACACATCCGATCAAAATCCGTGGTTCCAAAAATCGCGCCGTGCCGCGCCCGGTTCACCCGAACGCGAGTTCTATGTCTGGAGCGACACGCCGGAGAAATACAAAGATGCACGGATCATCTTCAAAGATTTCGAAACCTCGAACTGGGCATGGGACCCGGTCGCAAAGGCCTATTACTGGCATCGCTTTTATTCCCATCAGCCGGATTTGAATTTCGACAATCCGGCCGTGCTCGAAGCTCTCGAGAAGGTTTGCGATTTTTGGCTGGCTCTGGGTGTCGACGGACTCCGTCTCGACGCCATCCCTTATCTTTACGAACGCGAAGATACAAGCTGCGAAAATTTGCCGGAGACCCATGACTATCTCCGCAAGTTGCGCGCACATGTCGATGCGAAATTTCCCAACCGCATGCTGCTCGCGGAAGCCAATCAGTGGCCAGAAGATGCTGTCGCTTACTTTGGCAAGGGCGACGAGTCGCACATGAACTTCCACTTTCCGCTCATGCCGCGCATGTTCATGGCGCTGCAAATGGAGGACCGGTTTCCGATTATCGACATTCTCGATCAAACACCGGCGGTTCCCGATGGCTGCCAATGGGCTATGTTCCTGCGCAATCATGACGAGCTGACGCTCGAAATGGTGACCGATGAGGAGCGGGATTACATGTATCGCGTCTACGCCACCGATCCGCACGCACGTATTAATCTTGGCATTCGCCGGCGGCTCGCGCCGCTGCTCGCGAACAGCCGTCGCAAAATCGAGTTGCTAAACACGCTGCTTTTTTCCATGCCCGGCACGCCAATCATTTATTATGGAGACGAGATCGGCATGGGCGACAATTTTTATCTCGGTGATCGCAATGGTTGCCGCACACCGATGCAATGGAGTTCCGACCGGAATGCCGGATTTTCAAGAGCCAATCCGCAGCAGCTTTATTTGCCGATTACGATCGATCCGGAATATCACTACGAAGCGGTCAACGTTGAGAATCACCAGAAAAATCTTTCCTCGCTGCTCTGGTGGATGCGCCGTGTCATTGCTATGCGGAAAAACTTTAAGGCGTTTTCGCGGGGCTCTCTTGAATTTCTCCATCCCGATAACGCGAAGGTTTTGGCGTTTCTTCGCCGGTATGAAAAGGAAACCATCGTTGTAGTGGTGAATCTCTCGCGCTTCGCGCAATCGGTGGAGTTGGATCTGTCGCACTTCAACGGCTGTGTGCCGATGGAAGTCTTTAGCCGCAATCTGTTTCGGCCCATCAAAAAATCACCTTACGTGATCACGCTCGGTCCGCATGCGTATTACTGGTTCGCGCTGCAAGCGCAAACCGATGGGCGTCGCGTCTCGAAGAGGCACGTTGTGCCGACGATCAACGCGCCGGCCGAGCTTCATACTTTGCTGGACGATGGTCGGCGTGCGCAGCTCGAGCAGGTAATTTTGCCCAATTACATCCAGACCTGTCGCTGGTTTGGCTCCAAGGCGCGGACTCTTCGCGATCTTAAAGTGGTGGAGCAGCCGGCCGTCTCATCAGAAGCAGATGCAGCGCGCTTTTGGTTCGTGGTGGTAAGCTATGTCGATGGTCCTACCGAAACTTATGCCCTCCCGGTAAAGATTGCGTCGGCTAGCGCTGCGCGCGTTGTGTCTCGGAGCGCGCCGCACGCGATTATCGCGCGCCTCGCAGGTCCCCAAGAAACTATTCTGTATGATGCAGTGTGGGATGAGAAGTTTCGTTCTCAATTATTTGAGGCGATCGCTCAACGGCAGATTATGAAAGGGCATGTGGGCGATCTCGTCGGCATCGCGGGCAAGGCACTGGCGGCGGATTCTTCGGTCACCTTGGACAAATCGCAAGTTTTGGGTGGAGAGCAGAGCAACTCCTCAATGCTCTTCGACAACAAATTCTTCCTTAAACTCTATCGGAAACTCGAGGACGGTGTGAATCCCGATGTCGAAATAACCCGGTTCCTTACTGAGCGCGCCAATTTTTCCAACGTGCCGGCTTTCGCCGGCGCGCTGGAATATCGCCACGAAAAATCCGAGCCGGCCGTTGTCTGTCTGTTGCAGAGCGCGACCATGAGCGAAAGTGACGGCTGGGCACTAACGTTGGACGCGGTTGGTCGCTATTACGAGCGTGTGCTTGGCCGCAAAGCCGATCTCCAGAATCAAACCGCGCCGCCCGGCTCTCTTCTCGACGAATTGATCGGCGGCGTTTATCCTGAAAAAGCAATGCTGCTCGGGCAGCGCACGGGCGAATTGCATCTCGCGCTTGCTTCAAACAGCGATGATCGCGCCTTCGCGCCTGAACCTTTCAATGCGATGGCGCAACGGTCGGTTTACCAATCGATGCGGGCATCGCTGCGGCGGGCGTTTATTCTTCTCGAAAAGAAACTGTCAGACTTGCCGATTGCGTTTCGAGAGGAAGCTAAACAAGTTCTCGCCGCCGAGCAAAAAATTCTCGAGCAGGAAAAACGGCTTCTTGACCGTCGCTCCAATGCTTCAAAAATCCGAATTCACGGCGATTATCATCTCGGCCAAGTGCTTTATACGGGAAAGGATTTCATCATTCTCGATTTCGAGGGCGAACCGGCGCGGGCACTTGGCGAGCGGAAGTTGAAGCGCTCGGCCCTGCGCGATGTGACAGGCATGATGCGCTCGTTTCAATATGCCGCTTACAGCGCGCTCTGGCAGCCAGCCATGCGCACCGAAGATGTCCCCTTCCTCGAACGCTGGGCCGATCTTTGGTATCGCCAAATGAGCAGCGTTTTCCTGCAAAGTTATTTGAAAACGGCCGCCGGCGCGATCTTCGTCCCGCAAAACCCTGACGATCTACAAATCATGCTTGAAGCTTATTTGCTCGATAAAGCCGTCTACGAAATCGGCTACGAACTGAACCATCGGCCCGACTGGGTCGTGATCCCCGTCCGTGGCATCAAACATATCTTAAAATCAGCTTAAGCGATTCAAGAACGACAGAATTCTGGGCGCCTGTATTGCTTTCACAACGCTATATCTGTTAATTGGAAGTTAAACTCGGAGTGGAAAAGGAAATTTTTATGAATCAACATCTCGACAAGATCGACAATGACATTGCGGAGAAACATCTGTTGAAGCATCCGTTTTATCTCGCGTGGACGCGCGGTGAGCTGAGCAAAGAGGCGCTCCTGGATTACGCGAGACAATATTATCACCATGTTGCCGCATTCCCGACGTACCTGTCGGCCGTGCACGCGAAATGCGATGATCAAGCAACGCGAAAACAACTGCTCGACAATTTGATCGATGAAGAGAAAGGCTCGCCGAATCATCCCGAGCTTTGGCTCAAATTCGCCAAAAGTTTCGGCGTCTCGGATGTCAATGAACCGAGCGCAGAAAAATGGCCGGAGACCAAAAATCTGATCGACGCGTTCCGATCAGTTTGCGGCAACGGATCGACAGCCGAGGGTCTGGCCGCACTTTACGCATACGAGAGCCAAATTCCTGCAATCTGCGAATCTTATCGCTATTTCACCGTCCATATCGACGCCGATCGCGAACATTCTGCCGCTGAGCGCAACATGCTTGCCGCGTACATCGACAATCACAATTTCGAATCTGTTAAGGCTTCGGTGACTCGCGTTCTCGACGCCCTCTGGGACCTGCTCTCCGGCGTGTGCCGGCGTCACGCCATCGCGTGTTGATCAATCAGCGCGGAGTAATTCCTTCGGCTAAATCGACGTGAAACGTTTGTTTCACTTTCAGAGTGCCGAACGTTAACTCCGCATTGTAATCGCCGGCCGGAAGGAGACGCTTTGGATCGTCGCCGCCGTATTCGATGCTCACATCTTTGGTCGGGCGCAGGTCCCAATTCAATCTCGTGAGACCCGGGGCGCCCGGCGCTTTCAGGTTCGCGACCGGTTGCCCGGTTGATTTCGTGACCGCGATTTTAATTTCGTCTCCGGTGAATTCTTTCACCCAGACGGTGAAGAGCGCGCCCTCTACTGGATTTGCTCCGCGGTAGACTCCTTTGCCATTCGAATCGGCGAATCCGGGTTGGAGATAGGCGCCAGCAACCGAACGCACGCTAAACAAGTGCGCCGGTTTCGCGGCGATCTCGGCCGTGAGTTCACGGAGAGGCGTGCTGTCATCGAGAATGGCGATACTGCGGCCGTGGGTTGCGATCACGAGATCGTTTGTGCGCGGATGAATTTGAACATCATCCACGCGCACAGCAGGCACGTCACTGATCCGGATCCAGTGCGTGCCTTGATCGAACGATGCGAACAAACCGAAGTGCGTGCCAGCGTAGAGTAATTTCGGATTCACTGGATCTTCACGCACCATTTCGACTGGATCGTTTGCAGGCAGGTCCGCCACGACTGGTTGCCATGTTTTGCCAAGATCGACCGTACGCAAAATCATCGGGCGGTCGTCCCCAGCCCGATACGCGTTTGTCGCAACATAAGCGATATTTGGATCGGCATTGCTTGGTTCGATCCGTACGATCCATTGCCCGCGGGCTGGCTCTGGCAGGTTGTTTGTTAACTCGGTCCACTTTCCGCCATCGTTCTCGGTGATCCACAAACGCCCGTCGTCAGTTCCGGCCCACAATAGGCCCGCGCGCTTCGGCGACTCGGCTAACGAATAGACGACGCCATAAGTTTCAGCGCCGCTTCCCGTAGCAGTCGTGCGCGCCGGATCGTTGTGCGTGAGATCCGGACTGATGACCGAATATTTTTCCGCGCGATCGGTCAATTTGAAAACGCAATTGCCGCCTAAGTAAATCACGCCCGGTTTATGCCGGCTTCCAATCAGCGGCGAGTTCCAATGAAACCGATATCGCGGCGCGCCTTCTGTCGGCTCCGGCCGCAAGCGGCGGAGCTCGCCATTGCGCAAATTGATCCGGTGGACTTCACCTTGCTGGCTTTCCGCATAAAAGGTGTCGCGATCGTTCGGATCGAAAACAACATAAAAGCCGTCGCCGCCGGCGAGCGCAGTCCAATCGGAATTACGAATTCCTTCCTTGGTCGGCACGGCGCTCGGTCCGACCCAGTTCTCGTTGTCTTGAAGTCCGCCGGCGATTCGGAAGTAAGGCTTCGTGTCGTCAAGAGTGATCCGATAAAATTCTCCAGCTGGTATGGAATTGAGATGATTCCAGCCTTTGCCAGCCGCAAAGCTTTGGTAAAC
>QHMQ01000070.1 GCA_003217835.1 Verrucomicrobiota bacterium | reverse complement strand
GATCGGCCTCGGCACAAAGAGATCGTTGATGAAATTCGCAAGGCCGGTGCGTCGTTGCGCATGATCAGTGATGGCGATATTGCGGCAGCGATGGCGCCGTCGATTCCCGACAGCAATGTCGATCTTTACATGGGCATCGGCGGCTCACCCGAAGCAGTGCTGGCGGCGGCGGGAATCAAATGCCTCGGGGGCGAGATGCAGTGCAAAATGTGGCCACGCGATGAAAAAGAACGTAAGAGATTGATCAATGAGGGTTACGAGAAAGATCTTGGCCGCGTTTTCTCGGCTGACGATCTGGCGAACGGGAGGAACATCGTTTTTTGTGCAACGGGAATCAGCGACAGCGCGCTGTTACGCGGCGTGAAAGGGCAAGGCACGCAAGCAACCACGCATTCCATATTGATGCGCGCGAAGAGCAGGACCGTGCGCTTCATCAGCGCCACCCACGATCTGCAGACAAAGACGATCCGGCTGCGCTCTGATAATCGCGAACACCCGATTTAATCGTGGCATCGCCATTCTTGACTGTGCGGCGAGCAGGCATCCTGCCTGGCTCCGCGAATGGGCTTTGCAGTCGAGACGCCGCCGCTCTACAGGCTGGAAGCTGTGCCGCGATCTCTCCGCTCGACAGCACGATTTCCATTTGTTTAAATCAGGAAAACTGCTGCTTACGCTTATGAGACAAATACCCAAAACTGAACTGTCGCCGGATAACGGCTGTATCATTGATATGAAGTGGAAACTCGGTGCACTGAGCTATCATGCTTCCGCAGCCGGGAAAGTACAGGTGCCGCTCGTGACAGAAGTCATTCGCCTGCCGGAGCTGGTCCTCTATGATCATCCTGGTTTCAAGGGCGCTTTCGCCCGCACCAACTTGAGTTTTAATTACGTCGGCGATTACTGGAACGACCGGATCAGTTGTCTCGTCGTAGTGAGCGGTGTCTGGCGCTTTTATCGCGACGACTATTACAAAGGGCCGTACTGGGATCTCGGCCCCGGCTATTATGAAAGCTTCTTCGCCGAAAAGGGCCCCGACGACGTGGTCAGCTCTTTCCAGGCAATCGCGCTGACGTAATCTCTAGGCGGTCTCAGTGCCGCTTGGATGCGTATACACCCCGGCATCCTGACCAGATGCGGGCAATAACTGGCGCGACGATGCTAACAGCGCTGTGCCGCAGTTGCGCTATGAGCAATTTGGAAAACTTTTTCCGCGCAACCCCACGAGAGGGTAAAGCCCGAGCCGCCGTGACCGTAGTTGTGAATGACGGTTCGCCCATCGCGCAGGCGATCGCGTTCGAGGCGAACGCCTGACTTGCGAAATGGGCGGAGGCCAACGCGCTCGGCCAGCGCGAGCGGATTTTCGATCTTCAGCGCACGACTGCACTCGTCGATAATGCGCGGTGTCGCTGCTGCATCGACATCGAGATTGTCGCTGATTTCGTTTGTGCCGCCAAAAACGCAATCGTGCGCGCGCGGAATCGCGTACATGAGTGGTGGATCGTCGCAGACGATTGCGCAGGAGAGATTATCAATCTTTGGGACGATCGCGATTTGGCCGCGATGTGGTTCAAGGTCGATATCCTGAACGAGCTCGCGTGCGCCGATGCCCGCGCAGTTGATCACGAGATTAAAAGCTGGGCTGACGTCTTCAAGTTTTTCGAGGTGCACATCGGTGTTAACTTCCCCGCCGGCCTCGATGAATCGGTTTGCCAGGTAATCGAGATAGATCGTCGTATCCATGAGCGGAACGTTGAGTCTGAAACCACTTTTGAATGTAGTGACGGTCGGAATGACAGAGGCGCCAAGTGGGATGGCCCAATCAGGAATTTGAATCTCACCGGTCCTGGAAAACTGGCGTAACTCGATCATCGAAACACCGCTGTGCGAGATCTTGGCTCGCCTCGGCGAGTCCGCCCGGTGGCGGATAAGATTGACAAGGACCTTATAGGTGTGGAGCGCCCAGGGGATCACTTTTTCGGCCGGTTCTGCATCATACGGGAACCAAAGCGCCGCGGCGGCTCCAGAGGTTGTTTGTTGGCCGGTTTCTTTCGCGAAAATCGCCGTCCGGTATCCGTGTTCGGCAAAAAGAACACCGCAAGTAAGTCCCGACACGCCGGCGCCCACAATTGCTACTCGATGCTCCATCAGAATGATCTACGTGCAATGAGCCACGGCGTCATTTAAAATGGCCGACGATGGTTTCCCTAAATCGAGATGCGTTGACGGAAAAAGTTCTCGCGGGTGAACGGATTTCTTCGGACCAAGCGCTGCAACTCTATCGGTTTCCGCTAGAGGAATTGGGGGCGCTGGCGAATGCGCGGCGAGATCTGACGAAGGCGAAAAATTACAATGGCCGCGGCGCCGAGATCGTAACTTACATTGTCGATCGGAACATTAATTACACGAACGTCTGCAACGTTTACTGCAAGTTCTGTGCATTTTATCGGACGGAACGGGATGAAGATCATTACGTCCTGTCATTCGAGCAAATCGATCAGAAACTTGATGAGCTTTCGGCCGCGGGCGGCGTTCAAATTCTGATGCAGGGTGGGCATCATCCCAAATTACCGTTTCACTGGTATGTCGATCTTTTGCACCATATTCGGGAAAAATATCCGCACATTAACATCCACGGATTCAGTCCACCTGAATTCCAGCATTTCGCGGAAACCTTCCGAATGCCGCTGCGCGAAGTGATTGCTCAATTCAAAAACGCCGGACTCGGATCAATCCCTGGCGGCGGCGGCGAAATTCTGGTCGACCGTATACGCAAAAGGATTTCGCCACTAAAGATTAATAGCAATCAATGGCTGGAAGTGATGCAAGTGGCGCACGAGCTTGGATTGAAGTCGAGCGCGACCATGATGTTCGGTCATGTGGAGACGATTGAAGATCGGATCGAGCATTTGGATCGTATTCGCGATCAACAGGATCGCAGCGGTGGATTCACGGCGTTCATTTGCTGGACATTTCAACCGCAGCATACCGTTCTGAAAATCAAGCATCCGACCAGTGTGGCGGAATATCTGCGGACGCAGGCACTCTCTCGGATTTTTTTAGATAACATCGACAATGTCCAGAGCTCCTGGGTAACGCAGGGGGCGGGGATCGGGCAGATCGCGCTCAAATACGGCGCGAACGATTTCGGATCGGTGATGATGGAAGAAAATGTCGTGAGCAGCGCCGGGACCACATTTCGGCTAAACGCCGCAGAGATTGAATCGCTCATTCGCGATGCCGGTTACGAACCGCGGCGGCGAAATAACTGGTACGAGCTTGTAACCTAGACACCGCGGTCGAGTTGTTTATCGACAAACGACGTGGTTCCGCGGAAAATCTCGCCTTGACACTGCCTTCTTCTTTCCGATATAGCCGCCTGTCCTGCGTGGGTTCTTTGCGCGGGACTGCGCTTCTTAATTTATGAGACATTTTTCTGGATGGATGCGCCCTCAGTCCTTTGTAATCACGCTCGCGTTTCTTTGCGCACTGCTGAGCGCGGGATCAGCCCAAGCACAGGGGCCTCCGATCATCCGCTCAATCGACGTCCAGTACACCGGGCCGGGGACGGTGAGCAAGGAGCGGATTCTCGCGCAAATGCGGACCAAGGTGGGCCAGCCCTATTCCGATCAAGTGGTTGAACAGGACATTGAGGCTCTTTACAAGACCGGCTCAATTCTAAACGTTCGCATCTTCGCTCAGCCAGAAGGCGACGGCGTGAAGGTGATCGTGGCGGTGCAGACGCGTTCGATTGTGCGCGAGATCGAAATCAATGGAGCCGAACGGATCAAAGCGAAGAGGCTCCGCAAAGAAATCAAAGTAAAACTCAACCAGTCGGTGAACGAGGAACAGCTGGAGGAAGCGCGCCAGAAGATCATTGAGATCTATCAGGCCAAGGGCTTCACGGACATTGACGTAAAGTTCCGTGTCGATGCGATTGATGAAAAACGCGGCACCTCGCGGGTAGTCTACACAATCAACGAAGGGGTCAAAGGCGCCGTGCGCAGGATTGGTTTCGAAGGCAATGAGCACTTCAGCGAGAGGGTGCTGCGCAAGCAAATGAAAACGAAAGGCAAAACGCTCATTTCGTTGTTCGATAAATCCGGCCGGCTGGAGGAGACGCAGTTGCAGCAGGATCTGGACAGCATTCGTGAGTGGTATCAGAACCACGGTTACATCGACGTAGAAATCAAAGACGTGCGTAGGGCACGGAGCGAGAACGGTCCGATGATCATTACGATCGTGATCGCGGAAGGCCCGCAATATCACGTGAACAAGATTTTGATTTCAGGAGAGAAGGTAACGACGGAAGAAAAGATTCGAGCACTGTTGAAGATGAAGGAGGGCAGCGTCTATTCGCCGAAGGCACTGCACGACGATGCGAAGGCGCTTGCGGATGCCTACGGCAGCGGCGGTTATGTCGATCTTGTGGTTTTGCCGGAGGGCACGCCGGCTGGTCCTGCGCGAGTCGACGTGCACTATAAAATCGAGGAAGGCGCCCGCTCGTTTGTTCAACGAATCAACATTGCCGGTAACACGCGCACTAAGGACAAGGTCATTCGCCGCGAAGTTTTGGTCGCACCCGGCGATGTCTTTAACACGGTTCGCGTAGATACCACCAAGAAGCGCCTCGAGAACCTGGGCTATTTTGCGAAGGTCGAAACTTATCCCGAAGATACAGATATTGCTGGCCGCAAAGATCTTACCATCCTGGTGCAGGAGAAGCGGACCGGGTCGTTTAGCTTCGGCGGCGGGTTCAGCACAATCGACAGCCTGGTCGGCTTCGCGGAACTCACCCAAGGCAACTTCGATTTAATGAACTGGCCGGGATTCACCGGCGCTGGTCAGAAGTTTAGACTGCGTGTCCAGTATGGCACGGAACGCAAGGATTTCATCCTCGCATTAACCGAACCCTATTTCCTCGATCGCAGGCTGTCCCTGGGTGGTCAGCTTTTTTTTACGGAGGCCAACTACTTGAGTACGGACTATGACCAGCGGAATTACGGATTTTCTATCGAGGCACGCAAACCGATCAACGCATACCTGTACGCGACCTTGGGTTACCGTTTGCAGGACATCGACATTTACAACGTTTCCACAAGCGCGCCGGAAGCGATCCAGCAGTCAAAGGGTTCGACCGTGGAGAGCGAGATTTTGACCAGTCTTGTATACGACAGACGTGATAACCCGTTGCTGACCAGGCGTGGGCAACGCGTCGCCCTTTCGCCTTATGTCGCGGGCGGTTTTCTCGGAGGCGACACGCAGCTTTACGGAATCGACCTCGAGGGGTCCCAATATTTCCATCTTCCGTGGGATACGATCCTGCTCATCAACGGCGAAATCGCGACCGTCAACACCTGGGGAAGCGGCGATTTTGTTCCGATTTTCGAACGTCTCTACCTCGGGGGCTCGAACAATCTCCGTGGATTTCCTTACCGCGAAGTCGGCCCACAAGAGAATGGTGAACCGACCGGTGGCCAATCAATGGCTCGCATGACGATAGAATGGACCTTTCCAATTGTCGAAAAGGCGCGCGGCGCAGTTTTCTATGACACGGGTTTCGACAACAGTGACGCGTGGTCTTTTGGCTTCAATCATATAGCCTCCGATATTGGCGTCGGAGTTCGACTTGATTTGCCGATCGGCCCGCTCCGGCTGGACTACGGGTATCCCCTGCAGCGTGATGGCTACCACGGTGGTGGGCACTTCAATTTTAACGTTGGATATCAATTTTGAACAAATCTAAATAGTTGCAGTCTAACGCGGTTCCAACGACCGTTACCTCTGTTTTATGAAGAAGCTTCTCTCTACAATCCTGGCTTTAACGCTCGCGTTACCACTTGCGGTTTTCGCTCAAGGCACACTTAAAATCGGAACAGTCGATATGCAGCGCGCGTTTAAAGAATATAGCAAGACCAAGGACGCGGAAGCGAAAATCAATGACGCCAAAAATGCGGCCAAGAAAGAATACGATGATCGCGCGGAATCCTACAAGAAGGCGCTGGATGAAATCAACAACCTGAACAAGCAGCTCGATGCTCCAGCCTTAAGCGCCGATGCCAAGACACAAAAAGCAAAGGAGCGCGACGATAAGATCTCTAACATCAAGAATATGGAGCGGGAAATAACGGCAGCTACAAGAACAAGCGATGCGCATGCGCGAAGGTATCGTGAAAGAAATCACCGACATCGTAATGGACAAGGTCAAAACCAACCACATGGACCTGGTATTTGACAGGTCGGGCATGAGCCTGAATGGAGTGCCTGTTGTAATGTACGCCCCTGATAATGTCGATTTTACCAGCGATATCATTACCGTTCTAAATAAACCCGGCCGCAGCACCGCGATTTCAACCGAGAGGATCTCGGCGAGTCCATCTGCGACGCCGGCGAGAGCTTCGAAACCTTAGTTTAATTTCGGCACGTCAGAAATCCACGCGAGCCACAACTCGCGTGTCTTTTTCGTACAGGTGAAGAGCCGGCGGGCAAGTCGGGAAGCAAAGATATGCGGGCGGTTGCAAGCCGCGAACGCTCCGACTGGATTTTCAGGGCAGATTGCGAGAACCGGATTTCGCGGAAAACAGTCGGCTACGATCGTTCTTCTTCTGCTTCTGTCTTTCGGCTCCCGCTCAGCCGCGGCGAATTGGCAGTCAACCCTTACTAAAGCTCCGCCCGGCGATTTCCCAGAGCTTCGGCCTCTCCGTGCAACTTATCGTTTTGGCTGGTCTGGATTGACGGCTGCCACCGGAGAAGTCCATTTTACAAAAACATCCGAAGGCAAGTTTCAACTCGACGGAACAGGGCGGACGATCGGCTTCGTCCGCGCCTTATGGAAACTGGATGTGAATTACCGTGCGCTCGCCCATGCGGAAAAGTTGCGCCCAGTCGAGACGTTGCAAACAGAGGATTATCGATCAAAGAAAATCGTTACTCATCTCACCTTCACAAATAATGGGGTCAGTCGCGCAAGGACAGAAGGCCAAGGTGGCTCTGCCGGCACGAAGACGCGCGAATTCAGTTTTCCGAACCTGTTCGATTTGCATTCGGCGATGCTTTATCTTCGAAGCCAGCCATTGTCGGATCGGAGCACGTACCGTGTCGTCGTTTATCCCGCCACGTCTGCATATCTTGCTACCGTCACCGTGCTGGGCCGGGAAAAAATCTCGGTCCGCGCTGGCACCTACAATGCGATAAAAATTGATCTGCAGCTCAACCGGATTGGTAAAAAGTTTGATTTGCAGCCACATCGGAAATTCCGGCGCGCCACGATCTGGGTCTCGGATGATACCGATCGAATCCTGCTTCGTATCGAGGCACAAGTTTTTGTCGGCACGGTTTTCGCTGAACTACAGTCGGTGCGTTTCGACAGCGCAAAGTCGTGACGCGATCGCAATAGCGATCCCATGAACATTCCAAACTCGACGACCTATTCAGGAATCCAGTCGCCTCGCACAGGCGGCTCGGGCCGAGGACGGAGACGCTGGCGGAACGGATTGAAGGTCGGTGCACGCGCCCGCGGCAACAACTGGAGTGCGGCAAGTGTTTCCAAATCGAACCGGCCCGTAACCGGAAGTCCTGTCCGCGCTTGATAGGCGCGCAGCGAAAATTCCATGGCTGGTCCATATATGCCGTCGATCTCACCGCGATAGAGGCCACGACGCGCCAGCGCTATTTGTGCGGAGAGCACGAGATTGCGTTGCACATCGGGCAGCGCACTCTCGTATGGAGTTCCAGCAAAGAGTAGTCCTGGTGAAGCGCCAGGGACCACAGGATTTGATGGATAGAGTTGTCGATCTTGCGGCGGGTTGGAGAAAGGCTGCACTGGCGCGGTGGCAGGTCCAGCTGTTTCGCCGGACGATTCTGCTTTGGGGACGGCACCGGGGCTTGGCGATGGGCTAACCTTCACCGTCGGCTGTCCAGGCGCAGAAGAATTAATTCTTAGTGAACGAAGCGTTTCACTATTCAGCTCACCGTTCACCTCGAGTCCATTGCGAATTTGATAGCGGCGAATCGCCGCCGATAGATTTGCGTTCGTCTCCCCGGTTATCTCACCATAATAGAAGCCTTGGTCTTTTAGCGCCTGTTGCACGCTTTCGATCATTTGATCTCCTCGCACCAGCGCAACCGATCCGAGAAGAACAAGCACGACCACTTTAGCTTTCATCCCCGTTTTGGTTTTGACGCCACGACTTCTTGCTTATTCAGCGTTTAGCCGACCCGGTCGCCGCCACTGCTGATTGACGCTCCTTTAAAGCGTTGCGATAACGGACAATTCCGTCGCTAACCGCTGCGGCAATTTGCTCGCGATAATCCTC
>QHMQ01000069.1 GCA_003217835.1 Verrucomicrobiota bacterium | reverse complement strand
CGGGTGCAGTATTCTGATGCCCTGGCAAAAGTGAATTTCAGTCGCCTAGAGTTAATAAACCCCGCAGACGCGTGGCATCCGTCAATCGAAGGCCACAAAGCTTTGGCTGCAGCCGCCTTCAGCGCACTCGGTCCAAGTCTCCAATTCCTTGCAATTGGCCGAAACCAAACAGCTTCACCTCAGCCTGAGCTGAGCTATCGCGGCGCGCACTAATGGTAGCAGCAGACGCTTGCTCTCTGAGTCACAAGCCGCAGTCTTGAACTATTCTTTCCCTCCAGTGAGTTCTTTGCATTTTTTCAGATCGAGTTTGCCCGAGGCGAGGACAGGGATCGATTCGACGGACTGTATTTTCTTTGGAATCCACAAATTGGGGACGCCGGCTTCGTGAAGTTTTGTGCGTAGCTGAGTTAGATCGACATCTGCCGCGGCGAGCAGGACGAGCGCTTCGCCTTTGGTTTCGTCTTGTACGCCCACAATCGCAATCGTGCGCTCATCTCTTCCCGAGAAGCCGAGTAAATCGACGATTTTGTGTTCGATGGCTTCATGCGGCACCATTTCGCCGCCGATTTTCGAAAAGCGAGATAAGCGTCCTTCGATATAGAGGAATCCGTCTTCGTCGAACCGGCCGATGTCACCGGTTTTGAACCAGCCATCGCGCAAAACGTCCCCGGTCCGTTCCGGCTCGTGCAGATAACCTTCAAAGATATTTGGCCCGCGCAGCCAAAGCATTCCGCTGTCGTGTAATGAAATTTTGCGATTGGTTTCCGGCTCACGAATTTCGGCGGCGATTCCGGGTGCCATTTTCCCGACTGAGCCAAGACGACTCGACGGCTGGACCTGTTCGCCGGGTTTAGTTGGTCGCGGTTCGGGCAAATTCACGCTCACCACCGGCGCGGTTTCGGTTAGTCCGTAGCCTTCAAAGACCTTTTGGTCGAACCGCTCTTCAAAACTTTTGGCAAGATCGAGAGGGAGTTTTTCCGCGCCGGTAATTACGAGTCGCAAACTCCGCAATTGATGCGGTTCCACTTTGCGCAGATAAGCACGGAGAAATGTAGGGGTAGCAAGCAGCAGCGTCAGCTTGTACCGTTCGATTAGCGCGGCATTTTTAGCGGCTTCCAGCGGATTTGGATACGTGACTATACGGACGCCTTCGATGAGCGGGTACCACAGCGTCACAGTCGATCCAAAGGTGTGAAAAAATGGCAGCGATGCGAGAATGGCATCGTCCTTTTTGGCGTCGAGTAATTCCCGGAATTGCGAGACGTTGCCGACAATATTGCGATGGCTAAGCACGACGCCCTTTGGATCTCCCGTGCTGCCACTCGTGAAAAGCAGGATAGCTTCGGCGGGACCGCCGTCTTTTGGAATTTGCAAAAGCCGCAACAGTAATCGCGTCGGGACCAAGATCGACGTTATCCACCAAAACAGAATTCTCCATTTCATTGCCGGCATCATCTCGTCCAGCTTCAACACCCGTTCGGGCCATGGAAAATCCTTCAGCCGGTCGATGAATTGCGTAGCTGAAATTGCGACGCGCAGGTCCGCGTGTTTGCAACACGACTCATTTGCAGCGCGCCCGGCCGTGAAGTTAAGATCGACAGGAATTTTTCCCGCCAGCGTCACAGCCAAATTTGCCACCACAGATCCCTTGCTTGCTGGCAAGACGATAGCGATCCGCTCATCGGGAACCTCTTTACGAAGGTAACAGCTTAAGGCCGCGGCGGCCCCGAGCAATTTCGACCGGCTTAAAACGCTGTGATCGAGTCCGTCGACGACCGCAATCGCGAAAGGTCTTCTCTTCAATCCGCGGACGCATGCTTCACCAAGGTGTCGATCTAACAGCGGTCTCCGGCTGAAACAAAATTCGCCGAGCTTGAGCAATTCCTCCCGCACCGTCGCCATGTCGGCGCTTTCACAATCAAGCGGTTTGCCAAATGAGACGGTGACACGGTACGGAATTTTCCTCGGCAGTTTCGTAAAGAAACGTCCACCCTGGAAGGAGAAGATCGAACCCCAAAGTTGATCGAGCCACGCCGGGACGACGGGCGATTTGGCATGGCATGCGATAACTTCGTAACCGCGCCGCAAACGCAACAAAGTCCCCGAACGCGTCAATTGTCCCTCGGGGAAAAGACAAACGATCTCGCCGGCGGCGATTTGTTCAGCAGCGGCACGAATGGCTGAACGCGGATGACGAGTATCGATAGGAATACAGCGCACAGCGCGCAAAAATGGATGCAGGATAAGTTTGCGATAAAATTCCTCGTCGATGATGTAGCGAATCGGGCGTGGACAAGCGAGTTGCAGCACGATTGCATCCACCCACGTAATGTGATTGAGCAGGAGAAGGAATCCGCATTTCGGCAAATCCTCTGTGCCGAACGCGGTGACGCGATAAAAACAGCGCACCAGTGCCCGTCCGAAAAAATACAAGGCGTGCTCAGCCGCGGAGACGGAAGCCATTGTTTATGATTTACAATCAACGCTGGGCAAACTGCAATCGGTAACTAGCGATGGAAGGCGGTGCGAAGAAATCGACCAGCGGCGCGCACGGTGCGCTGTTGCTTCTGCTCGGGATCAATTTGTTTAATTACATTGACCGGCAAGTTCTGGCCGCACTTGAGCCTGATATTCGCGCGAGTTTTTTTGCAGCTGGCGACGTAAACGCTATGACGAAGACCGGTCTGCTCGGCGACGCGTTTTTCGTAACTTACATGATCAGCGCGCCGATTCTCGGTTTGCTCGCCGATCGGTTCTCGCGATGGATCATCGTTGGTTCCGCTGTGATTTTGTGGAGTCTGGCCAGTGGCGGCTCCGGTTTGGCGGTGACGTTCGCCATTCTTTTTGCGACGCGAATTTGCGTTGGAATTGGCGAAGGCGGCTACGGCCCGGCTGCGCCAACAATCTTGTCCGATCTTTTCCCGATCGAAATACGCGGCCGGGTGATGGCGATTTTTTGCGCCGCGATTCCGGTCGGCAGCGCGCTGGGCTATGTCATCGGCGGATTAGTCGGTGCTCACCTCGGCTGGCGCTGGGCATTTTATCTCGTGGCGCCGCCTGGTTTGCTGCTGGGTCTGCTCTGTTTCTGGCAACGCGATCCGCGCGTTACCGCACATCACCTGGTGCAAGAATCGCCGCGTCGCAGCCTGAGGAATTACCTGAGGCTTTTCCGAACACGCTCTTATCTCATCAACTGCGTCGCACAAACATTGATGACTTTTGTAACCGGTGGTTTGGGATATTGGGTATCGGCGTATCTGGAATATCGAAATCAAAGCCCAGCCATGAGCAGGACGATCTTCGGACTGATCACTGTAGTCGCTGGTCTGATCTCGACGCTTCTGGGCGGCATTGTCGCCGATAAGTTGCGTCCGCGTTTCGCTGGTTCCTATTTCTGGGTCTCGGGAATCGGGATGCTGATCGCATGTCCGTTTTTCATTGCGACCCTTTATATTCCGTTTCCCGCAGCGTGGGTCGCGATGTTCTTCGCAATCTTTTTCTTGTTCTTGAACACAGGTCCTTCAAACACGGCGCTGGCCAACGTCTCGCTACCGGCCGTGCGCGCGACGGCATTTGCCGTAAACATTTTCGTCATCCACGCATTGGGCGACGTGCAGGCCTTCTGGTTGCTTGGTTACATAGGCGGGCATACGAACATGCATGTAGCGTTTCTGTTTGTGTCTGGAATAATCTTTGCCTCCGGCCTGGCTTGGATCATCGGTGCGAAATACCTTCCCGCAGACACGGCTGCGATAGAAACCGCGCAGACGTAATGGAAAGGTGTTTAGCCTCTTACTCCAAAAAGAAACCGCAGGAACATTTTCGTTCCTGCGGTTTCGCGATCTTCCTGAATTTATATCGCTCTAAAAACCGGCCGTTATCCTTATTATTCCTCCGGCGATTGCGGTGTTGCGCTTGGCTCGGTCGTAGAGCTGCCTTCGGTTCGATGATGACGCGAAGACTTCTTGCCTTCGGTTGGACTGCTTGTGGTCTCCGATGGACTTTCTCCAGTCGCGCTCGGAGGCGCTGTCTCAGTCTGGCCGCGTGGAGAGGACGGTGTCACGCTGGCTCTGGTTCTGCCTCTAGTCGCGCTGGGTGACGTTGCTGTCGCGGTTGCGCCTGGCGAAACGGTTCTCCCCGCACCCGCGCCTGGTGAAGCAGTCGCTCCAGGGGAAGCAGCTCCCGTCGGGGAATAGGTCGCACGAGGCGAGGCAGTTGCTCTTGGGGATGCAGTTCCCGGCGAGTACGTCGCGCCAGGTGAAGCCGGTGCTGTCGGGCTCGCGGCGCCCGTAGCTCCCCCGGTTGCACCAGTGGTCGTCGCAGTGCCTGTCGTCGCGGTTCCGGAAACTCCGCCGCTTACTCCAACTCCAGCCTGAGGACTCACGCCGTAGTAGGAGTAGATGTTGTTAATGTAACCGGTCGTCCCGTATTCATCGATGCGCGCGTAATCGAACTCAGGCGCGTTATAAATCCTCTCCCGCTCGACGCGAACCATTAAAACGCTTGGATCGGATGAGGGGGAATAGACCGTCCACGGAACGGCAATGGTTTTTGCTTGTCCAGTAGCGCGAGTACCCCCGCCGCCGGCTGAGAGAACGGTGTAAGCCATGCACCCGGTGTTGCGGTCGAGCACCACGTCCTTAATTACGCCGATGTCTTCGCCTTGTGAGGCCTTGACTTTTGTGCCGATAAGCTTGCTCGTTTGAACATAGCCGGCACCGCTGGTGCTGGTTGTAGCCTGGGTTTGAGCGAACATGGGAGCAACGGCCACACCCAAAATGGCAAACGCTGTTCCGAATAAGAGTGATGTTTTCATAGAATAACCAAAACGTTGAGCGCTCAGGGTCAGCTGCAGCGCTGCTATACAAGTATCGGCAGGTGTCATTCCTTCGGATGTAGAATTGAAGCACGAAAAGCAGTTGCGCCGGATCAACTCAGCTCGCAGTAGTCTGGAAATGCCTATATCGATCTTTCACTATTTATTGATCTGCTCGCTGATGTTGCTGGCAAGCAGTGCCAATGCCGACGGAGTTCCAGACGAATGCACTCAGCTCATACTCGGTATCGCGCCAACATGGAACTCAATGCGCGGGGACTTGCGATTGTTTGAGCGATCACGCAGTGGCGATTGGTCGCCCGTGGCTGGATCTTTCCCTGTATTGTTTGGAAAAAACGGCGTCGCGTGGGGAACAGGGCTAGCTGGGCAGAACGAGCCAGGACTTCGAAAGAAAGAACGCGATGGACGAGCGCCCGCGGGAGTTTTCGAGGTCGGCGAAGTTTTTGGTTACGATTCGAATTTGCCCCCTGGGGCCGATTACCCGTACCACCAGGTGACCGAAGCAGACGTGTGGAGCGATGACCCCCGGTCGCCGAATTACAATCGTCATATCGTAATTGATCCCAAGAATCCTCCGGACAATTACACGCACGAAAAAATGCGCTCGGGCGATTTTGCATATCACTGGCTCGTTGAAATCCGGCACAATTCCAATCCACCGGTTCCCGGAGTCGGCAGCGCGATTTTCTTCCATATTCGGCGCGGTCTGAATCGGCCCACGACTGGTTGCACGACTATGGCCGAAGTAAACCTCGTAAAGCTGATAACTTGGCTGAGGGCGAAGCGGCATCCTTGCTACGCATTGTTACCTGCCACGGAATACGAAAAAAAATGGCGTTCTTGGAACCTCCCGCCGCCAGAAAAATTGGGCCGTACGGTTAACTCGACTCAGGTTCATTGATTCCTCCCGTTGTTCAGATAGGTTCTCGTTAACTTAACTGCTTCTTATGCGAAGACGTCCCAATCCCAATTCGGAAGCGAACATCCGGCGTATTGACACAAAATCGCGCGCGAAGAAACAGACGCACGGTTTTCAGGTGCATTTTCTTCGCGGAACCAAAGTAGTAACGAAGATGTTTAGCGACAGCATCTATGGAGGGAAGGAAGCGGCGAGGCGTGCGGCACGGAAGTTTAGGCGCACAGCCATGCGCAGGCTGCCCAAGCGCAAATTTGTGGGCTTCAAATAAGGTTAACCGCTCTCTCTCTTCGGCGGTAAGCTTGCCAGCATTGCAGGAATCCAGGCGCGAAATTCTCCGGTCGTGCCACGGTCCAGCCATCCACGACCGTCGGGGCGACAAAAGCACCGCTTTCGAGTTCACTGCGGTTGGGCCTAATATTGCCGTGTAGTTGTCCTCGATAAAGCCAGATAAACTCTTGGCCGGTCTGCGGCGAAGCGGAAACCTTGAGAAGCTTTTCAAGTGGAACATTTATGCCCAGCTCTTCCTGTAACTCGCGTTTCGCCGCTTCGTCGTAATTTTCCGCACCGCTTACATGACCCGCTGCGCTCGAGTCCCACAGAAGCGGATGTCGATCTTTCCAGCGAGAGCGTTGCTGCAGATAAAGTTCGGCTGCGTCGTTGAAAATTAGGATGTGGACAGCGCGATGATACAAGTTATTCCCATGCACTTCGGAGCGGCCTGCATAGCGTAAAACCCGATCCATTTCATCGACCACTGGGAACTGTTCGTCCTTGATTGCGTGAGTCTCGGGGCGGATGGTCGGTGCGATGTAATTCGCCAAGCCAATCCACTGAACCAGCGACAACTCTTCTGCTCTAGCCTTGGGATTAAGATCCAGATTGGAAGCGGCGTCATTCCAATCTGCGACGTAGGCGCGAAGCAATCTTTGCAACTGCTTTCTTCTTTGAGAAAAGCCACATCGAATCAACTTCATAAGCAACTCATCATCGCGCTCAGGTAGCTCAAGGGCATCGCGCGGCGTGATTCGCACGAGCGCAGAATCGACATCAGG